>JAJYRM010000030.1 GCA_021794075.1 Bacteroidota bacterium
GCGTATCCAGGAGCTGCCGGACGCGAACGCGGCAGAGTCTGTTGGAAGGCTTCCCGGCATCTCTCTCATCAGAGAAGGCGGTCAGGCTACGCAGGTTGTGATCCGTGGATTGGCGCCACAGTACAACGAGATAACCGTTGACGGCGTGCAGATGCCTGGGAACGTTACTTCCCTTAATAATGCCGGTACCATCGAATCGGGCGGCTCCGGGAACAGCGACCTCACTTCAGCTTACTCGTCCGGCGATCGTGGTGTTAACCTCAGCATGATATCATCGAGCATGCTGGGAGGCATTGAGGTAACCAAGGCGATTACGCCGGACATGGACGCTGCCGTACTCGGCGGCGTCGTCAACTTCACCCTTCGCGAGGCGGCAACGAGAAAAGCTCAGTTGCATCTCCTCGCCCAGGGAGGATACGATAACCTGAAGAGTACATATAACGATTATAAGTTCGTCGCCACTTTTGAGAAGCGTTTCTTTGACGGCAAATTTGGTGTGTTTGCTGAGGGGGACGCCGAGCGGCAGAATCTTTCGGCCAACGAGCTTGGCGCAAGCTACAGCGTAAATAGCCCTAAGTTGAATGTCGCGAACCCGATTTATCTTGACGGGGTGACGCTCCAGGATATCCCAAGCACCCAGAAACGTTACGACGCTACCTTGACGTTGGATTACCGCCTCCCCGAAGGGAAGATCGGCTTGATGAACTTTTTCAGCTATGGTACCACCAACTCTGTGAGTCGCAGCGAGAGCTTCAATCTTGTCGATGGCGGCAACGACCATGTCTACGGTCTCCAAACGCAACAACAAGATTTGATCGACGCAACAAGCATACTCGATTTCCAGCAGCAAATCTCCGCGTTGAACGTGCACATGAAACTTTCGAACGCTTTCTCTCAAACACAGCTGCCTTACATAGACACATGGAATTTCATACAGGGATTGCCCACCGGCTACAGCTCACTGGCGGCCGAGAGCCTCAGTCCGACTCAGATTCCGGCTATGGCTTTCGACAGCCTGCAGATAACTGGCCTGGACCTGTTGAAGCAAGCGTCCAGCATGCTACGGCAGGACGACATAGGGGCTCAGCTCGATTTGAAGACAAACATAAATTTCTCCGACCAAATTACGAGTGTGCTTAAATTTGGCGGAGCGTTCAAGTACACTGACAGATCATTCAATTATTTGCAGGGTGATGGAACAGTTTCGACGACGGCTCAGAGTGTAGTCACAGGCCTTGCCCAGGAGTTCCCCTCGATGCGACCCACATTAAATACGTTTGGTGCAATACTTCCACTATTTGTGGACAGCAGCTACAGCTATGGCAGCAATTTCCTTGGAGGCGGGTACAAGATGGGGCTTCCTATAAATCTGGCTCTCATGGAACAAGTGCTGAACATCGCGAGGAGGACGGGTACAGCTGAGACATGGTCCCATGACGCGCTACAATCGGGAATAAACAACTATTGGGGACAGGCATACAGAAGCGCGGGTTACGGAATGATAACGGTTCATTTTGGTTCTAACCTGACTTTCCTGCCGGGTGTAAGATACCAGGTGTTGCAGACTGACTTTGGAGCCCCGAGGGCGACCGCCAGACTTGGCCCTGATTCGAGGTATTATTTTACACACAAAGACACGACCATGAACTTAACCCACGGATTCTGGCTCCCGATGGTCCATCTGATTTACAGCCCGACTTCATGGTTCCAGATTCACCTCGCATATACAAACACACTTAACTATCCCGATTACACAGATATAACGCCCGAGATGAGCGTCGGAAATAACAGTGTCGATTATCACAATTATCTTCTCAAGCCGGCGAGATCGTCAAATTACGACGCCATATTTTCGGTCTATAATAATACCCTTGGCCTTGTTTCGGCCGACGCTTTTTACAAGAAAATTTTCAATTTCATTTTCGCGACCGGTAATACATACGTGATTAACCCAGCCCAATATCCGGGAATTCCCGACTACACCGGCGGATATTCGTTAACGACTTCTATCAATGATCCGTATCCCGTTTACGATTATGGCTTCGAGGTTGACTGGCAGACTCACTTCTGGTATCTCCCCGGCCCGCTTTCAGGACTGGTCCTGAACGTGAATTACACGCATGTCTATTCCGAAGGAAAGTATCCTTACACTTATCTCAATATCGTTCATCCTACGTATCCAGTCGTTATCGATACGGTCGTCACCAACTACGCGGATCGCCTCCTAGATCAGCCGAATGACATTGTCAACGTAACCCTTGGCTACGATCTGGGAGGATTTGGCGCTCGGGTCTCGATGCTTTACAACGGGAGCGTATTCCAGACAACCAGCTTCTGGCCGCAATTGCGATCCACTACGGCCCAATTCATTCAGTATGATGCTCAGGTAAAACAAAATCTTCCGTGGTCCGGCCTGCAGGTCTACCTGGATTTGAACAACATAAATAGTGAGCCGAACATACAGAATATTCAGGGCTCCGGATTCCCAAGTTACGAGTATTATTACGGCATGACGGCAGATCTCGGGTTTAGATGGCGAATGTGAAAAGTGAAGTTGCCTATAGCGATCGTCGCACAATCTCAGGTAATGCCCGTATGAATTCTGAGGAGTCTTTCGCGCGCAAATCCTTTTCTTTGCTATAGAAAGTCTTCTCGGCGCTTGACAACTTCGAATCTTTCTCTTATGTTATATGCAAATATAGGCATATAGGCATGAGAGCCAATTCAAAGGCTGAAATACTCAAGATCCTCGGCGATCAGACCCGGCTTCGGGTCACCCATCTCCTCGCGGCGTCGAAGAAGTCCCTGTGTGTCTGCGAGATAGTGGATGCGCTGAAACTCCCGCAATACCAGGTGTCGAAGGGTCTTGTCATGCTGCGCCGGGCCGGCCTGGTGGAAGTCGACAGAAACGGGACCTGGGGGTATTATCATCCGAATATGACCGACGATGCGAACGCCGCACTTTTCGATTTCGTGAAAGATTATTGCGTGGGGGAGCCGTTCGATTCGGACATTGACGCACTGACTGGAAGACTCAAGCTTCGCGAGGGAGATAAATGCGTCGTGGGTTTCGTACCCGAAAAGAAATTGCGCAATCTCATGCGGAAGAAGGGAATTGCCGCTTGACGGGCCAGAGAATCGCAACGAGGATACTAGTTCTCTGCACGGGCAATTCCTGCCGCTCCCAGATGGCGGAAGCCTTTCTCAAATCCTTCGCGGATGATCTCCAGGTTTATTCAGCGGGCACTGCCCCTGCCAGTAAGGTTCATCCCAAGGCTGTCCTGGTAATGAAAGAAGTCGGAATAGATATTTCCAACAATAAGACAAAAACTGTCCAGGAATTTCTGTCGCAGTCTTTCGATTATGTCATAACGGTCTGCGACAACGCAAGGGAAACGTGTCCGTTCTTCACGGGGAATGTTGAACACCGCTTGCACGTCGGATTTGAAGATCCCGCGGAAGCTGCAGGCTCGGAGGACGAAGTCATTTCGACTTTCCGCGCTGTCCGGGACGACATCAGAAAGACTTTTTACGAGTTCTATCTCAAAGAGATTAAAGAAAAGAAAATTAAGTATGGCGACAGTCTCTAAAAGATTATCTTTCTTCGACAGATATCTTACGTTATGGATCTTCATGACCATGTTCCTCGGCGTCGCGGCAGGCTCCGTCGTGCCTCGCATCGCTTCTTTCTGGGATTCGATGAGCAGTGGCGCGACGAACATACCTATCGCGGTCGGGCTCATTCTTATGATGTACCCGCCCCTCGCCAAAGTAAAATATGAGGAACTTGGCAAAGTATTCAGCAACGGAAAGATTTTGTCGCTGTCTCTCATACAAAACTGGGTCGTAGGCCCGGTGGTGATGTTCGTCCTGGCGATAGTTTTCCTTCACAACTATCCGACATACATGGCTGGCCTTATCCTCATCGGTCTAGCGAGGTGCATTGCGATGGTCATAGTCTGGAACGAGCTGGCGCAGGGGAACACCGAATACGCCGCGGGGCTCGTCGCTTTCAACTCGGTCTTCCAGGTCCTGTTCTATTCTCTATACGCGTACGTCTTCATAACCATACTACCGAGGTGGCTCGGACTTAGTTCATTCAAGGTTGATATCACCATCGACCAAATCGCCGAGAGCGTCTTCTTCTACCTTGGAGTGCCATTCATTGCCGGAATAACGACGAGATTCCTGCTGATAAAAGGGAAAGGAAGGGAATGGTATGATAAACAGTTTGTTCCCAGAATAAGCCCGATCACTCCAGCCGCTCTGCTCTTCACGATATTTGTCATGTTCTCATTGAAGGGGAAACTCATTTTGCAGATCCCGCTTGATGTCGTGAGGATCGCGATCCCTCTTGCCTTTTATTTCATAATAATGTTCTTCGTCTCGTTCTGGATGGGGAAGCGGGTCGGCGCGGATTACGGCAAGACGACGACACTTTCTTTCACTGCAGCGAGCAACAACTTTGAGCTCGCTATCGCTGTGGCCATTGCTGTCTTCGGGATAAATTCGGGGGAAGCATTCGCGTCCGTTATCGGTCCGCTTGTAGAAGTTCCGGTGCTGATCGGCCTGGTGAACGTGGCGTTACGGTTCAAGAAGAGGTACTTTCCCGAAGTCTCGGAAGCGTGAACGAATGATTTCCCGGCGGAGGATAAAACTCCGCCGGGTGCTGCTCGCCGATTGAGTTGACATTGGCTAAGTTTCCGACTCTATGGAATAAGGAGAGCCTTTATCGCGCGCCGTTCGTCCATGGCACGATATCCCTCAGAGACTTTATTGAGAGGAATCGTCAGGTCGAAGACCTTCCCTGGGTTTATTTTTCTTTTCCACACAAGATCGATCAACTCGGGCAGATAACGTCTTACCGGCGCCGGGCCTCCTTGGAGGCGAACGTGAGTCCTGAACAACTCTTCTCCTTTTATTTGAACCCCGTGGGGGACTCCGACAAATCCTACAGCTCCGCCGGGTCGTGTGGAGCCGATCGCCTGCATCATCGATTCCTGTGTGCCTACGCACTCCAGCAACGAGTCCGCGCCTACTCCTTTTGTCAATTCTTTGATGCGAGCAACGCCTTCGTCCCCTCGCTCGCTTACGATATCTGTGGCGCCGAACTCGCGCGCGAGTTTCTGCCGCGATTCGTGACGGCTCATTGCGATTATTCTTCCGGCGCCCATCTGATTTGCCGAGAGCACACCGAGAAGCCCGACCGCTCCGTCACCAACGACCACCGCGGTCGAGCCCGGTCTTACGTTTGCCGCTTGGGCCGCAAACCATCCGGTGCCCATGACATCGGAAAGTGTGAGCAAACTTGGAATTAAGTCGTCCGGTGGGATGTCTGGCGTCGCGACCAGCGTACCGTCCGCGAGCGGAACTCGAAGGAATGGCGCCTGGGCCCCGATTACCAACTCTTTCTGCACGCAGGAGGATTGATAGCCTGCATGGCAGTGTGGGCAAGTGTTATCGGAGGAGAAGAAAGATCCGATCACGAACTCTCCCGGTTTAATTGATTTTACCTCGCTTCCCACCTCCTCGACGATCCCGCAGTATTCGTGTCCGAATGGAGTTGGTTCGGCAATTCGCTGTATGCCGCGGTAAGTCCACAAGTCCGAACCGCAGACGCAGGTTGCCGAGGTTCTGATGATGGCGTCCGTCGGCTTAATGATTTTTGGATCTTCGCGTTCCTCAAACCTCACATCACGCGGCCCATATATTACTGTCGCTTTCACTCTAAGTCTTCCTTTCTTTGAGATTGGTCGGAGACCTGTTCTTATTCCATCTTCATCAAAGATAAAAATCTTGAAACAATTTTTGCCACTGGCAAAATCTTAAAGACAAGGCTATTCGTCTTCATGACGCTTAACTCGTTCTAATAATTGTCCGCTCGTTGAGATAATTACGCCGGAAGTAGTCGGCCTCGACCCGAAAAAAGCACTGCCTTTCTCCGTCCAAACACTTTCGGAGGTGCGAAGCTTTCGTCGATTCCGTTCAGTTTTCTTCGACTCGCAGTCATATGCGGTCGCACTATCTAGAGACCTCCTGCCACAATTGGGGAAAAACGCGCAATGACTGCCAGAGGATATAAGTCGGCTCGGCCGAATTCGCAAAATAATTGGGAATCTTCAATCTGCTTTCCGGCATCATATTTGTGAAACTATTAGGCGTGATTCTTGTTATTCGAAAGGACAACTGGGTATTCAGGAGTATGAGTAAGACGGTTAAGTATCTGAATCTGTTGGTCTTATTGACCTTCCTGGTCGGACAGGTTCAGTATGCTTATTCTGTCTATTTCTGCACGATGCTTCAAGCGCCTGTGCCCGCGCCCACAATGAAAATGAGCTCGGCCGAAGTTGGCTGGGGCAACACTTGCGACCATTGCTCGTCTGCCACACAGACGCTTGAGGGAGAGCAACTTGCCCAAGTCGATTGTGTGCGGTTAATTACCTCGCAAAAGAGTACGCTCGGTAGTTTTACTGAATCACAGAAGTTGATCCAGCATATTATGTCGGTGTCGTTTGTGGGCAATCGCCTCCTAGCATTGATCGAGAAACCGTTGTCGACGACCTGCTCCCTAATACCTACTACATCTTCTCCTCCTTCAGATATATCAATCTTCGATAGTAATCTTCGCATTTAAGTCCTTTCCTAACTGATAAGTCCTCTTGGACAAAGGTCCAGGCGCCGGATGTATTTTACTCCTTCAGCTACCTCTTTTGTCATCGGTGCTTGTCAATTTTTTCTTCTGATGTTCTCATTGTGCAGTGAATTGTCGCTGCATTGCAAAGGAAAATGGAAAGGCGAAGTATGTTGTTTAAGAATTTTAAATTC
The DNA here is from genome assembly GCA_021794075.1 of Bacteroidota bacterium. GTDB lineage: Bacteria > Bacteroidota > Ignavibacteria > Kryptoniales > JAKASW01 > JAKASW01. The sequence continues at coordinate 6,826 of JAJYRM010000030.1, forward strand.
TCAATTCTGAATATTGAACTGGGGCTGGTGATTGTTCTGCTGTTTGTGGTCAATGCGTTCGGGCAGTCTCAGCTGGATAGTCTCATCACCACATCGGTGCGCAACAATCCTGAAATCCAGATGGCCCGCTATCAATCGATGGCGGCACAGGCGAAGATAGGTCCGACAGGAACTCTCCCGGATCCACAACTCAGGGTGGGTGCCATGAACTTCCCGACTGATTTCAATTTCACGTCAGAGACCATGACCATGGTGCCGGACTTCACTTTAATGGAAATGTTCCCGTGGTTCGGGAAGTTATCTGCAGCGGCTGATGTGGAGAAATACGGCTATGAATCTTCGGCGGACAGACTGGCGAGTGTCACTCTTGACGTCGTGACCAATCTGAAAAAAGTCTATGGCCAGACATACAGCGTCGAAAAATCGATACGGTACCTTGAATACAAAAAGCGACTTCTGCAAAGCGTGGTGAAGGTTGCCGAACAGCTTTTCGCAGTTGGCCAGGTTCCGCAGCAGGACGTCTTCCGTGCCACCGCCGAGCTTACAATGGTACAGTCGGGCATCATCACCATGCAGGGCAAGCTGTCCGATTTGGAGGCGAGGCTCGGAGCCATACTCGGAAGGAATGCTCCGTACAGTATAAATGTAGATACGCTATCGCTGCCGAAGCTCGAATCGCTCTCTACACTGGAGGCTCAACTACAGAGCGAAAACCCCGACCTGAGACAGGTAAAGAACATCGAGCGCGCAGCCGTGGCAAAGCAGGCGTATGCCAAGAAGGCCGCGATCCCGGATATCACCGCCGGCGTTTCGTACGGATTTCGCGGCGCTCTTATGCCGACCGGCATGAAAGCACCTAATCTCATGAGCGTTGAGGTAGGAGTAAGCCTTCCAATCTTTTTCGGGGACCGCCAGCAAAAGATAATCGATGAGGCGAATTTTACGCAGCATGCCGCAAACGAACAATATGGCGCGGTCGCGCTCGCGCTGGGCAGCCGGCTTCGCTCGACATATGCCGATGCGGAAGCGCAGGCGAAGCTTATCCCGCTTTATTCCAAGGAATTGATCCCGCAGTATGAGGCGACCTACAACTCTTCGCTGTCATCCTACTCGGTCGGCAAAACGACATTCGCGATGCTGATCGATAATCTTACAACATTGATAAATGCGAAAATAGAATTTGCGAAAATAGAATCGGAATATTTCTCCGCTTCGGCCGAGATTTCGAACCTTGTCGGAGAAGGCTCAGAAGATTATAGAGGTGTCAAATGAGGAAAGCAATTTTAGCAGTCATACCGTTGATCGTGGCAGCGCTTATCCTGGCCGGATGCGGCAAATCAGGAGATGGAAGCAGTAGTTCAAACGGCGATTCAGCCAAAGTCGCCGACAATTCCAGCGGCCGGAAAATTCTTTATTGGTACGATCCGATGACGCCGACGATCCATTTCAATCATCCAGGTAAATCTCCGACGATGGATATGGATCTCGTTCCGATGTATGCGGACGGTGGTGAAAACAACCCGAACGTGATAAGAATCAATCCGGCGATGGTTCAGAACATCGGCGTGGTCACCGCGCCAGTCGAACGCAGAAGACTTACGCGGACGATCAATACTTACGGCGTGGTGATGCCGGATGAGAAGAGCATCAGCGACATAAACACACGTGTCAGCGGATGGATTGACAAGCTTTATTTCGACTACACCGGCATGGAAGTGCGTAAAGCCCAGCCGATGGCCGTGATTTACAGTCCTGAGCTTATTGCAGCCGAGCAGGAATTCCTGCAATCTGTGAGCTTCGCCGATGTCAGCGGGAACACCGTCACTTCGTCAAACAGTCTCATCAGCAGCGCACGTGAACGCCTCCGATTCTTCGGGATGAGCGACAGTGAAATCAACGAGCTGCAGAAAACGGGTAAGGTCATCGACCGCGTCACAATCCATTCACCGAGCGATGGCGTAATTCTGGAGAAGGATGTACTCGACGGCCAGAAAATTTCCGAAGGGCAGACTCTTTTCAGGGTTGCAAACCTGTATCACGTCTGGATTCTGGCAGATATTTTCAAAATCGACATGCCGTTCCTGAAGCTCGGCTCACCTGCGACCGTGACTTATAACAGCGGTGAGACTTATCATGGTACTGTCGACTTCGTCTACCCGGAAGTTGATGTCACCGCGAGGAGTGTCAAGGTCCGGATTCCTCTTCATAATCCCGGGATGACGATGAAAGTTGGACAGTATGTCGACGTCGCAATTCACTCTCCTGTCAGTTACAACGCAATTGCCGTTCCTTCCGAGGCAGTCATCAACACAGGTTTGAGAAAGGTCGTCGCAGTCGCACTCGGTGGAGGAAGATTTGAAATACAACAGGTAGACCTCGGCGCTTACGCGGGTGGGTATTATGAGGTGCTCGCCGGACTCAACGTTGGAGATACCGTAGTGATTTCGGGGCAATTCCTGATCGATTCAGACGCGAACCTGAAATCGGCAGGTACCGCGATGGCCGGAATGAAAATGGGAAACGGAGAAAGGGAAGCTGGGGGGCAAGGAGAGATGGAGAATACGCGGGGTATGGATTTGAATGGCAGAAAGTCAGAGGTCGGAGATCGGAAGTCAGAGAAGATGGAAATGCCAGGCATGGACATGCACGGCAAGGAGACGCCCCGTCCCGCACCGAACTCAGAACGACGCCTGCGTGCCGAAACGCACTCCGGCGTGCAGCCACGAACCAAGAACAACTCAACTGAACACATGGACATGCCCGGCATGAATATGTCGCACGACTCAAGCGGACAGGAGCACTGACATGCTGGCGAAAATAATTGAATGGTCTATCAAGAACAGGTTCATCGTAATTGTACTTCTGATCTTCGTGCTCGCGGCAGGGTATTTCTCGCTAACGACGAGTCCCGTCGACGCGATACCGGATCTCAGCGACGTCGAGGTTATCGTTTACACCGAATATCCAGGCCAGTCGCCGACGGTCGTGCAGGACCAGGTGACTTACCCTCTGACCTCTTCGCTCATCTCACTCCCAAAGGCTAAAGTGGTACGCGGATATTCCTACTTCGGTTTCTCGCTGGTTTACATAATATTCAAGAGCGGAACCGATCTTTACTGGGCCCGGAGCAGGGTTCTGGAATATCTGAACTACGCCGCAAACCGTCTTCCTCCCGGAGTGACACCTTCACTCGGCCCCGACGCGACTCCTGTCGGATGGGTATACGAGTATGCTTTGAAGTCGAATAAGCGGAGTCTCGGAGATCTGCGAACGATTCAGGATTATTATCTCAAATACGGTCTCGAATCGGTTCCCGGTGTCGCGGAAGTAGCGAGCGTCGGCGGTTATGTAAAGGAATGGCAGGCCACGCTCGATCCGCGTAAGCTCCTCGCTTACCACATCTCGCCGATGCAGGTGATGAACGCCATAAAGCAGAGCAACAACGACGTCGGCGGAGACGTGATAGATCACTCCGGATACGAGCTGATGGTAAGAGGACTCGGTTACATCAAGACAATACGTGACATGAAGGACATACCGCTGGGGGTTTCGAAAGGCGGGAAGTTCTATCCGCTAGCCCAGGGCGCAAGGAGCACAGCGCAGAGCGTGGGCGGTAGTGGTGGGTCGATGGGAGGTAGTTCTGCCGGCGCAGGCATGTCTGGCGGCTCCGGAAATTCGCAATTCGCAATTCGCAATCCGCAATCAAGTTTCTCCACAGGTACTCCGGTTCTTCTGGGCGATGTTGCAAACGTCCAGATTGTTGCCGCTGCACGCCGGGGAGTAGCAGACCTAAACGGGAAAGGAGACGTGGTCGCCGGAATTGTGGAAATGCGATACGGTGAAAACGCACTCAAGGTAATCGAGGGAGTCAAGCAGAAGCTCGCGGAGCTGAAGTCCGGACTTCCGCCGGATGTTCAGATCGTTCCCGTTTACGACCGCGCGCACCTTATCCACCGGGCCATCAACACGCTCGAAGATAAACTCATCGAGGAGTCGATAATCGTCGCGCTGGTCTGCCTCCTCTTCTTGTTCCATTTCAGGAGCGGGTTCGTCGCGATATTCACGTTGCCGACGGCAATTCTCATGGCGTTCATAGTCATGCGATGGCAGGGTCTCAACGCTAACATAATGTCGCTTGGAGGGATAGCCGTCGCGATTGGCGCCATGGTTGACTCCGCGATTATCATGATAGAGAACGCGCATAAGCACATAGAAGCAGATGGTGGCAAGACCGACCGCTGGAAACTGATCACTGAGTCGTCTAAGGAAGTCGGACCTTCGCTCTTCTACTCTCTCCTCGTGATAACCGTTTCCTTCATTCCGGTCTTTGCCTTGACAGGTCAGTCGGGCCGGATGTTCAAGCCCCTTGCCTTCACCAAGACTTACTCGATGGCTGCTGCCGCACTTCTCGGCATCACCGTCGTCCCAATACTCATGGGGTATTTCATTCGAGGAAAGATACCTCCGGAGGAAAAGAACCCGATCAACAGGATATTGATGCGGATCTACACGCCTGTTCTTGACTTCGTGCTGAAGTTCAGGTGGTACGTCCTGGGAGCGGTTGTTGTTGTACTTGGAATTACAATCTATCCCTATATGAAACTGGGATCTGAGTTTATGCCTCCGCTTTGGGAAGGAACATTCCTTTACATGCCGTCGACGTTCCCGGGCATTTCAGTTACACAGGCCCGGCAGACTCTCGAGATGACGGATAAGATCATAAAGAAATTCCCCGAAGTGTCGACGGTCTTCGGAAAAGCCGGAAGGGCGAACACGCCTCTTGATCCAGCCGGGTTCGATATGTTCGAGACAACGGTCAACCTGAAGCCTCAATCCCAGTGGCCCAAAGGGATGACTCCTAAGAAACTGGAGACGGCTCTTAACGACGCGTTGCAGGTCCCGGGTCTATCGAACGTCTGGACCATGCCGATCAAAAACCGCGTCGACATGACGAGCACGGGAATAAAAAGCCAGATAGGCATAAAGATCTTCGGACCCAACCTCGACTCTCTCCAAACAATAGGCGAAAGGATCGAGGCGCTTCTGCAGAAACTTCCGCAGACGCAGAGCGCGTTTGCCGAACGCGTCGAGTACGGCAACTATGTCGACTTCAATATAGACAGGACCGAAGCCGCGAGGTACGATCTATCGGTACAGGATATCGAAGATGTGATACAGAGCGCTATCGGCGGCATGCCTGTTGGCAAGATCGTGTCAGGAATTGAACGTTTTCCGATAGACATCCGATATGGATTGGAGCAGCGCGACACTCCTGAACAGCTCGAGCGTGTGCTCGTCCCGACACCGACGGGCGCTCAGATTCCGCTCGGCGACGTGGCGAAGATGACGATTCACCACGGCCCGATGTTCATCCGGACTGAAGGTGCGATCCCGACGATCTACGTATTCGTCGATGCCAGCACATCGAACATCGGCGGTTACGTCGCTAAGGCGAAGAAATACCTCGACAATCACTTGACTCTACCGAACGGATACTATATTACCTGGAGCGGACAGTTCGAGTTCATGCAGGAAGCCGCGAAGACGCTCAGGATGGTTATACCCGCGACACTGCTACTAATCCTTCTGATTATTTATCTAAATACCAGATCGCCGATCAAGACCGCGATTGTTCTCCTTGCATTGCCGTTCTCGCTTGTCGGCTCGTTCTGGTACCTCTACATTCTTCACTACGATATGAGCGTCGCCGTATGGGTCGGCTTGATCGCGCTTGCCGGATTGAGCGCCGAGACAGGTGTTGTCATGCTTCTCTATCTTGACATCGCGTACGACAAGATGAAGGGAGAGGGGAGAATGTTCACGCTGGCGCATTTGAAAGAGGCGATTCATGAAGGAGCCGTGCGGAGAGTGCGACCGAAGATAATGACCGCTGTTGCGATACTTGCTGGTCTGCTGCCCATCATGTGGAGCACCGGAACGGGAGCGGACGTGATGAAGAGGATTGCTGCCCCGATGGTGGGCGGCGTCATTACCAGTGTGTTGATGGAGTTCGCTATTTACCCGATAATATATTATCTGTGGAAAGGCCGCGAGTTGAAGCAAGAGATCCCGGCAGGGGGTGAATAGCGTTGACAACTGGAATAGCACCTGGAGCGGCGATGGTTCTCACCGCCGCTATGCTACAAGATAAACTACCAGTATCATCGAACTTGCAAAAGGGAAGACAGGACCCGTCGACAGAGTCGAATAGCGAATGCAACATTAAAGGAGACCAAGATGGCTGGGAAGCTATTTCGTGGGATAGGCATTGCTCAATGTGATGAGGCAAGAGGAGCCGGACCCGGAACGCAAATGTTCAACTTCTGCTTTCTCATCCGCTTTGGTGCATCCCTTGAAACTCGGATTAAGGAGTGGTTATGAATACAAAAGGAGAAGCAATTCGATTTGCCATACTCACCTGCCCAGACTGCGGTTTCAAGGAGAGGGTCGAGATGCCGACCAACGCCTGCCAACACTTTTACCGGTGCCAGGGGTGCGAGAAAGTGTTGAAGCCTAAACAAGGCGACTGTTGTGTGTTCTGCTCATATGCCGACGTGAAGTGCCCGCCGCAACAATTGGAGGAACATAGAGGAAATCCATAGTTCCTGAAGGATTGGCGAATCGCAGGCTCTTCATTGCAGTGCTGGCCGGCAAGATCACCCAAATCAGTCGACTATGGAGAACGTCAAATGACAGCTTGACAGAGGTTCAACTCACTCGCGACCCTTTTATAGCTTTGTTCGCTTGCAGCGTGAGTGAACCTGCTGGTACGAACGCGACGTCATCTTCCAACATTGCTTGTAAGTTAAGCCTACACCATGTCCTTAAGAAAGTGCCAGGATCGTCCGATATAGAAACAGGAAGGCATATGAAGACATCCTTTTTGTTCGTAATCGCTCTCAGTCTGGTTCTCGACAGTTGTGGCGGAGGTCTCGAATTGACGATGAAGCCAAGTAAAGGGTTCAAGGTGAAATCGTCTGTAGAAGTCGAGAGCAACGGCTTCGACCCTTTAAGCCTAAGATCAAAAATTGCGAGAGCCCTCTTCAAGAATGGGATCAATGTCGAATCGCCGTTATTCACCGCGGCCGGAAGCCCGCGTCAGCAAGATTTGGTGAGCCAGGCTGCAGCTCCAACAACTGTTGGGAAGTCTGATTCTGTGGCGGCTGGCTCATCTACAGTTAATGGGCGGGGGCAAAGTCCCTTGTACTTTCTGGAGTTTACGTACAAATCAGATTACACATTCTCAGGGGGAGTGATTACGGATTTCTCTGCGACTATCCTCAAAGCCGGAGAGATCGTTGGAGAGATAGGCTATCATGGCGGTCGAATGACGCCAGAACAGTTGGCAGAAAATGTCGGGAAAGAACTCGCGCAGAAATTGAAGTAAAGGCTGTTTTGATACTAGTACGTGTACGCTATTCCTCCTCCCACTCCATAGTCTGAATCGTAATTGGCCGACAGCGAAAAGTATCTTGTCAATATGTAACTCATCCCTATGGCGTATTCGTTATCGGTGTTCCACATGCCGCTTAGTCTTAGACGCGAAGTCAACGCCAGATCGCTCCTGCTCAGCTGAAATCTCAGGTGCCCAGTATCATCAACTCGTAAGTCTGTCTGGATGAACAGTGGCAGGAGGTAGCGCACGCCTACTACTCCAACCGTTCGATTGTTTATCCGATATTCCTCAGTGCCGGGAACTATGTGGGGGAGCCTGTCAAGCTTTCTGAAATCCACGCCAACGTATGCTTCCAGGAATTGCGTATTACCGAAGAGCCGGCCGAAGCGGGCTTCCCCCTGGTAATCACCATGATAGTCGGCGGCGCCCGTAAACTGAAAAACATAACTCCGGCTTACGTCCCTTATTGTCGGGAAGATGCCGTTGGACTGCGCCGCGGCATTGAGGGAAAAATACCAACTGTTATCCATGCTCACGAATTTCTGATAAGCGTCTTTTACAGTATCAACCTCAGCGTTGGGTGGGGCAGCCGCTCCGGAAGGAGAACCTGCGGGTGCCACGTTGAATACTCTCGCCATGCCGCTGTTCATGTGGTAAAGAATATGGCAGTGGTAGAACCAGTCTCCGGTATGCGGTTCGTTGAACTCGATTGTATCGGTCTCCATCGGCATCACGTCGAGCACATTCTTCATCGGATCGTAATCTCCGTGCCCGTTGAGAATCCTGAATGACGTTCCGTGGAGGTGCATCGGGTGGCGCATCATCGTTGAGTTGTGAATGATGATCACCACGTTTTCTCTCTTGCGCATCCTTATCCTGTGTGCTTGAGAAAGTGTCTTGTTGTTTATCGACCATTGATACCTGCGCATGTTTCCGGTAAGATCGAAATGCAGAGTGTCGGTTGGCCAATCCGGCAGAGTTGTTTTCACGGGCGACTTCAGCATGCCGTAATTGAGAGTCACGATACCACCCGGCGAATTGTCGCCCATGTCCATGTTCATACTCCTTCCGCCGGTATCTGATCCGGCCGCGGCGGACATGCCGCTCGTCCCAGACATTTCGTTCATACCCGACATCCCGCTCATTCCCGACATTCCGTTCATGCTGGACATACCGTCCATTTTCCCCTTTGCGTGTTCACTTTTTGCCCTCGGGTGATTGTCCACATTAGGGTACATGGGACTAAACACATCGTATTCCTGGTCTGACATCTTCATATTTCCCATGCCTCCCGATGAATACATCATATCGTTCATCGCCTGCATCCCCTTGAAGTAGTTGAGCTTCCCAAGTTTCGGAGCGTATACATTCTCTCCGCTGCCGAGCCAGAGCGATGCACTGCCCATGCGGTCTTCAGCGGTCGCAAGGAATTCATAGCTCTTGTTTCTTGGCACAGTCACGATAACGTCATAAGTTTCGCCTACGCCTATTATCATCCTGTCGACCTTGACCGGCACGTCGTCACCGCCGTCGCTGGCAATAACGGTCAGCTTGCCTCCTGCGAACTGCAGCCAGAAATACGTCGATGAGGAAGCATTTATGATGCGAAGTCTTACTTGGTCTCCTGCTCTGAGCCGTGGCAGGCGCCGACTCTCTCTTCCGTTCAGCAGGTACGCATTGTAGTGAACGTCGCTCACGCCCATCGCCGGCATCCTGTGCCATTCCTGTATGAACTTTGCGCCAAAGTATCCATTTATCAGCGCACCTCCCCAGCTCTGCACGGATCCATTTTTTATGTTGTACCAATCGTTCCCGCTTTTGAGTGTGCGCATGACCTGATCGGGACTTTCGTTTGTCCAGTCGCTTAGTACGACGTCATATTGCGGGATCGTATCGGTAGGATGTCTTCTGTGGAGTATCAGTGCTCCATACTCTCCTATCTGTTCCTGGAAGCCCATATGAGAATGATACCAGTAAGTACCATGCTGCACTATTGGAAACTTATACAAATGCGTTGTGTGGGGAAGGATAGGGGCGGTCGTCAGGTACGGAACTCCGTCCTGCGTGTTGGGAAGTATGAGCCCGTGCCAGTGAATCGATGTCGGCACGTTCATCATGTTGTGCACGTAAATTTCAGCTGTGTCCCCCTCCGTGAAATTCAATGTCGGCCCGGGTATGTGTCCGTTAGCCGCGATGGCTCTGACAGTCTTTCCCGTAAAGTTGACTGTAGTGTCGCTCACGTAGAGGTCATACCGCACAACTCTCTGCGCATACGCATTGGCAGCTGTAACCAGAATGAGGAATGTCGCGTATCTAGTGAGAATTCTTTTGTTGTTCATTTCCTGTAAGGCCTCTCTCGGCATGGTGGAAGCGAAACCCTAAACTCTAAATCCGAAATTCTAAGCAAATTCAAAAGTTCACAGTTCAATGATCACGAAACGGAATTTGCCTTTGTATTGCCTTGTGCCGATTTAGGATTTTTCTTGTTATTCGAGATACATTCGTGACGACCTAGTGTCCATGTTCGTCCATCTTCATGTTCATTTTCATGCTCTTCATGCTTTCGTTCGCCTTCTCCATCGCCTTGTATTGTGCAGGAGTCATGTTCTTCATCTTCTCCAGGAAGGCAACCATGGCCCAAATCTTATCGTCGGTGTGAGTCTTTGCGAAACCAGGCATGGCTGTGCTCTTTATGCCGTTCTTTATCACCCAGAAAAGATTTTGCGGGGGCATCTCTTTCGCCGACCGTGCGAGGTTCGGAGCCTGCGGGTATATTCCCATGCCGGCTTCTGATTTCTCTAATCCGGGGCCGGCGTGACAGGTGACGCACATTTCGTTGTAATGGTCAAAGCCCATCGCGATCAACGAGCTGTCCGTCAAAGAAGGTACCTTGATCCCGTTTGCGTGATACTTGACGGAATTATCGCTGGTCGAGCTGAAGATCCAGCGGAGAAACCCGGGGTCGGGAGAGAGCGTGGAGACGTTGTACAGCGCGCCGGAAAGTCCGGTCCCGACAACGATTATGAATACGAGTAATTCGGCGATCAGGGTCGCGGCGATTGTCGCTATGATCCTTTTCATAATTCCTCCAGGAATGGTTGTTGTTTCTTGTTATACATTTTGCCTGATGATATGTTGGTCAAGCCACCAAAATTAGTTGCGCGCGGAAAAGATAATCGCTTAGGAGGTTGACAGTGAGCTCAGTTGAACATGGTACGCTTCCGACATGATACCACTGCCGCGACCGGTCAGACCGTTCAGCTAAGCAATGGGTATTTTCTCAGAAGCGGAAATTTAGGTTTGTTATGTGTAATGGTAAGGGAGGGGGTGCCGCGGTGCTCAGCAGGCGATAACCGTCGGCTGAGTTTGGATTGAAAGCAATTTGACGGACGGGATGGAAAAACCCGCCCGTCTCAAAGTGGCCCGGATACTTATCGCTACTCGTGAAATTGCTTACGACACTCTTCGAATATGAATTCATTTGAATGCAGTTGGGAGTGGTCAAGCTCAGTCCGTGCCGCTCCGGAATCATGCCTCGGCATTCATTGCAGATTGTCGAGCCTGACGTAATTTCAGATGAATGCGTGTCAATCCTCGGCCTGCCAACGACCGCGTGCAGATCGGTGCAGAAGTACGTTGTATAGACATACTGAACCTGCCCGACGAGCAGGGCTAGAGCGATTAGTGCGTGCGTATATTTGAGTGCAACTTTTATCAAACAAGTAATCTGATGTGTATTTTAGCTAACAAAATTCGCATCTTATAGTTCCAAAATAAAATTTAGAGGGCAATGAAAGTATTTGATAGCGGAATGCCGGATGAGGAGTACTGGAACAGCCTTTTCGACATTTCGCTTATCGTCGACTGGTTGGATCTTGAAGTTGTCAGAGATCCCATTGTCGAAATTGGCTGCGGTTACGGGACTTTCACAATACCAGTTGCAAGAGAAGCGAAAGCAGAGGTGCAGGCGTTCGACATCGATCAAGCGATGATCGAAACCGCGCGGAGGAACGCGGCGCGCGCCGACATTCACAACGCATATTTCAATCTGAGAGATGTCGTCGAAGACGGGACAGGATTGGAGCCGGAGAGCTCAGGGATGGTGTTGCTCTTCAATATCCTGCATTTCGAGGGGCGGCGCGATTTGCTCGACGAAGCTTCCCGCATTCTGAAACCACGCGGAGTTGTTGCCATAATCCACTGGAGGAAAGACATTCCGACTCCTCGCGGACCAAGAGTTGAGTCGCGTCCCGATAAGGAGATGATAATGGACTCGATAAGGAATCTGGGATTGTCGTGCGACGGGAATAGCAGGATCATCGAGCCTTACCACTGGGGCATGCAGCTAATTAAATCGAGCAACAATTCCAAGGAAATCAAATGAACATTCTTATTCTGATTGATGACGTTCCGTACGGAAGCGAAGTAGCTTACAACGCGTTCAGGATCGCGATGGCAATGGAGAAAGACCACAGCAACGTGCAGGGCAATATTTTTCTAATGGCGGACGCGGTTGGCTGCGGGATTCCTCGCCAGAGCACACCGCAGGGTTATTACAATATCGAGAGAATGATTAAGGCGGTCGTTCAGAAAGGCGGAAAGAGCAAAACCTGCGGTACCTCCGCGGACGCGCGGGGAATAAAGGAGCTTGAACTTGTCGAGGGGGTAGAGATAAGCAACATGAAGGAACTTGCCCAATGGACAGTGGACGCGGACAAGGTCTTTACATTCTAAATTCTCGGCGAAACCATTATTCGAACAATGATATTTTTCTTCAGAGCGAGCGAGAAGCGAAATTAATTCTCATTGATCCTATTCGTTGAGAAAGCACAAGGTGTAGTCTTAGAGATTCAATCCAGTACAAAGAGAGGAGTCGACATGATAGAAGACATTAATTCACCGCGGGAGCACTCTTCAGGAATGCGCCACCTTTTTATGAACAAAGGCGAGATCCGGGCCGGTTGGAGCATTGCGATTTTTGTCGGTCTCGTCGTGGCCATTTCCATTGCTTTCATTCTTCCTATGCGAATTCTATTTACCAGATTGAACTTGCCTCTGGATGGCTCCCTTCCTTATTCGATGGGCGCTATAGAGTTCGCCACCTTCCTTGGAGTTTTTTTAGCTTCCGTCGTCATGACCCGCATCGAACACAAACCTGTCATCTCCTACGGGCTCGACGGACCGCTCCGCTTCAAGAATTTTATATACGGATTCCTCTGGGGATTTTTAGCTCTCTCTGTATTGGTCGGCGTGATGGCTCTCTTCGGATTTCTGCGGATTGATGGAGAGCAGATCTTCGGTTTGAAGGCGATAAAGTATGCGTTGGAATGGGGAGCGGTTTTCATTCTGGTCGGGATGACAGAAGAATATATGCTAAGGGGTTATCTTCTCGCAACGCTCTCCCGTGGCATAGGATTTTGGTGGAGCGCCGTGATACTTTCGGTTGTATTCGGCAGTCTTCACCTCGGGAATCATGGCGAGTCGCCGGTTGGAATATTCTCGGCGTCTGCGATCGGCTTGATATTTTGTATGAGCCTGTGGTATCAGAAGACTCTCTGGTGGGCGATCGGATTTCATGCCGCCTGGGATTGGGCGGAGTCATATTTCTGGGGAGCCGCGGACAGCGGCCTGGTTGTAAAGGGGCATTTGTTGGGAGTTCATCCGCGGGGGAGCATACTTTGGAGCGGAGGAGCCACCGGTCCGGAGGGGAGCATGTTCATCGTGTTTCTCCTTATTATGATAGCTCTGTTCATGGTAGCAGTTTGGAGGAACAAGAGGAGGGGTTATGAAGCTGTCGCGGAATAGATCGTGGGAAGTCTGGACCTAATCTCATAGGTGCCCGGATCCCTCTAACGCGATTGCCCGCGGCATCCATCTTTCGACATGCTGAACTAGCCTCCTCACATTCACTATTCGAGGTCTTGAAACGATAATCGATCACGCAATGCTTGGTTAGAACAGCGCGCCCTTCGGGTATTTTCGAAAGACTCCCTTACTCAGCAAAAGATTGCCACGATCTGCGAACATTGCGGCGCCGGCATTACCGTACGCTCGAGTGGAGCGCTTCAGATGTTGACGGCCTTAACGCTCGGTCCGCTGCCATTTGCCGTGAAACAAACCTTCAGCACGATTACGAACCCGGCATCGAAACATTCTTCTCGCTCAACGCTTTCCTTTCTGGACAGATCATTTCGGATTTTCAGCGCACAGTTCATCCGGGCTCGACAAGTCGATATACATTTGTGTCTACCTTTCACCTCTCCTTTCACGTCTGAGATTTTCTTGGCGCAGAAAGAGTCCCTGTCGTACTATGCGGGAAAATATTGCCCGACATTCTTGATTTCTCCGGATCACGCATCAAATTTCAACTTGAAATTATGGCTTAGTTGTCGCATCTTACTTAGACCAAGTATAAACAATAAGTTAATCGTTTAAATTTCAAGTAGAAAGCACCTTTGGAGATATAAGTGAGTGAAGCCATTGAAGATAGAAGGACCTCGTCGAGAATTTGGGAATTATTGAAGATATGGGGACCGGCATGGCTGGTCATGATAGCGGATGTGGATGCCGCGAGCGTGATAACTGCGGCCGAGAGCGGGGCGGTCTACGGAACCAAACTCATCTGGTTCCTGCTGGTCCTCATCGTGCCCCTCTACGTAATACAGGAAGTCGCCGGAAGAGTCGGCGCAGTGACCAACAAGGGGCTCGGTGAGCTCATAAGGGAGAACTACAGCAGGAAGACCGCGATCATCGCTTCCGTACCGATGGCGCTGGTTGACGTAATCAGCTACATAGTAGAGTACACCGGAGCCGCGATAGGTTTCGAGATCCTTGGTGTACCACCACAGGTGTCGGTTCCGATCATTTTTATTGCCCATGTGCTTCTTGTTTATAAAAGGAAATATGTTCAGGCCGAGAGGCCGCTCGTTGTAATCTCGATCGTCTTCTCATTGGCTTGTGTCGCATCCGCATTTCTCACCGCAAGAAAAGGTGTCGAGTTCACGCCATTTTACTTTTCAAGTTCCCCCAATTTTTTCTTCCTGCTGGCCGCGAACGTTGGGGCAGTGATCATGCCGTTCATGCTATTTTACCAGGCATCCGCGACGGCAGAAAAGGGGATCACTTCAAAGAGTCTATGGGCTGTGAGACTTGAAACGGGGATAGGCGCTGCGGTCTCCGAGATTCTTATGGTCGCGATTGCCATTGCTGCGATCGGCATATCTGCCGGATCCCTACAGTTTGCTTCTCCGGTCATTCTGTCGAAAGCCTTGTCGGGAGTAGCTGGCAAATTCGCGCCGGATGTGTTTGCCCTCGGGCTCATCGCCGCGTCCTTCATCGCGCTTATAGTGATATCGCTGGGAAGCAGCTGGGGCGTCACCGAGGCTATGGGATGGGGGAGAGAAAACTGGTTCAAAGTATATATTATCGAATCGATACCTGCCGTAATACTTCCGATGATAACGCTGAACCTGATCAACCTGGCGCTAAGCCTGATGGTTCTTCAAATTGTCGTGCTCATAGGCCCGTCGATAATACTCGGATTCATCTCTTCCAACAAGAAGCTCATGGGAAAACATTCTCTCTCCGGGTCGAACAAGATCCTTTACTGGTCTTTCCTGGTACTAATTTTTGCAACCGGAGTAATAAGCATATTGTAACTAATGTCCGTGCTACATTAGCATGAAATAGGTTCTCTATCGCCCAACCGCGCCAGCGACCGGTAACCGAAATCCATCCTTCTCTCTTTACCAAAAATTATCTCGCTGTATTTATGGAAGAGGCCCAGGAGGGACAGTTTTGACCGTCAAGCGGGCTAAACGGACCAAGCGGTGACTTAAGGCACCCGGTTGATGTTCGATCGTCCTCTGAAATTTGAGGCGATAGTTCAGATCTTTTCCGCGTACACAATTCGCTCGACAGGCGTAGAGCCGAGTTTGCGTCCAGACGGCTTCAAGTACTCGTCGGCCAGATCGTCGTAACCTCTGTCTTCGATTATTCTCCAGCCGTAATTGAGGAGGAACCCCGACAGCGCCTCAGGATCAAAAGCGGATTGCCAGATTCCGCCTTTGACGAATCTCTTATATCCACTCCCCCAACCGTAGAGAGTTTTGCCATCGAAGAAGTCCTTACGGACGTACGTGAAAGCAAGCAGACTCCCCTTTGTGGCATTCGAAAGAAAGCTGAAGACTTCCTCTATTCCTTTCGCGGTCAGGTACTGGGTTACCGCCTCCATAATGAAGAATGTTGGCTTGCCCGTGGAGTAGCCCCGCGAGGTTAGAGCAGAAGCAAGGTCTTCGCTATCGAAATCGATCGGCACCAGTTTCACATTCCCTGGGATTGTCCCGAGAGCGTTCCGAAGGCGGGTTTCTTTTGTCTCGATATTGCCTGGCTGATCGATCTCCCAGATTGATGTTTCGGATAGAGAAGCGAGTCTGAAATTCCTGGTGTCGAATCCGGCGCCGAGGTTTACCACGGCTTCAATGTCTTTAGCGGAAGCGGTCAGTTTGTCGTCAATGTAACATTTTCTGCAAAGGAGGCCTCCCCAAATCCCGGGTTGACTTCTGTCGCTGAGCCCTATGATCCATTCTCTCATCCACGACGGTTTTAGAAGTCTGACAAGAATTTTGGAACCAAGAGGAAGCATATGGTATGCAAGGCGGTCGGTGATAACACGTTGGCCGTCCGGATAGTTTTGCTCCACCGCGATTAGTGCTATCGGACCGATGCTGGTCTTAGCTGACGCTTCTGACATGCGACAAATTTAAAGCCGTTCCAGCAAATCCTCCAGACTGAAGGGGCTCAGGAACCGCCCGAGCGAAATTTATCGCGCGGAGCTCCTGCCGTTGAGCTGCGAGCAACTTTCTGCTCGGCAAAACGATCGGAAGTTTGCAGCAGACATCTGCATGCCGATAACTCGGACCATGCTCACTCGTCGAAGACAAAATAGAAGAGGGTAAAGAATAACTCCCGCCGACCCGTTACCGGAACGTGTCCCATGTAGTCATATCTAGTGAACCGGAAATGCCGGCGAGGAACAAATGAAGAAAGGAGATTGAAAATGGGTGAAGTGATTGGAACCTTGACGGGCTTTTTGGCGGTCCTGCTGATTTTTGGAGGGATTCCCGCTGCATTGGTCGTAGCGTACTCTTTCAGCCGGAAGGCCAGACACGCAGAAAGGCTTGCCATGATTGAGAAGGGGGTCGACCCCTCAACTTTCATGCACGAAGAAGCCTCCTCGGACACTGCTCTGATGTGGGGTATGCTCATTCTGGGAGTTGGACTGGGATTGTTCCTGGGCTATATTCTCTCCGTGCTTACGTCGATGTCACAGGAATATCTCATGCCGGCATTAGCGCTCATATTCGGGGGACTCGGGCTTGTTGGATTCTTCATCTACCGGAATAAGAGCGAGGCTAAAAAAGCCGCTTAATGGAAGAGTTCTATCTGCGGCTCGTCCTCGAAGGAGATGTGTCGAAGTTTTCATGGTTCATCGACAGGTATAAGGATATGGCTTTTTCAATCGCGTATCGCGTGGTGAACAACAGGGAAGACGCGGAGGAAGTGGTGCAAGACGCCTTCCTGAAGGCCTTCAAGTCGCTGGAGAAATTCAGAAGAGGCTCGAGGTTCTCGACATGGCTTTACCGGATCGTGGTAAATACGGCGCTCACCAGGGTGCGCAGCGAGCCTCCAAAGATGGAAACATTTGACGAGACCGTCGCAAGCGATGTGGTCGTTGGAGAGGTCGAGTCGGCATACCGGGCGCTCGATCTGTCGGAGCAGAAGGAACTCGTTAACGACGCGCTTGTCGAATTGAACGTCGAGGACAGACTCATTCTCGTCCTCTACTACCTGGAAGAGAATACAGTTGAAGAGATCAGCGAGACGACAGGAATTGCCCGCGAAAACGTCAAGATGAAACTCCACAGGGCAAGAGGAAGGTTGTACGTCATTATGAACAATAAGCTTAAATCAGAAATTAGATCGGTGCTGAGATGAGCGAAACAAAAGAAGACAGGGTGACCAGAGAGATCCTGAAGCGCAGTGTCATTGACACGATCGATCCGGATTTCACCGAAATGATGATGAAAAGAATTTACCGCGAGAACCGGAAGCGGCGAATAATGAAGAATCTCTTCGTGAACTTTTCAATATTTGCCATCATCGACACATTCATCCTCCTGGCGATTCGCTTGACGGGGCTCAGCGCGCTCGAGCTGGTCAACGCGTCCGTGAGTTTCTTGAATCGTCTTCTTGGTCAGGCGGGGCGATTCAAGGAGGCCATCGCCGGAAACGACCTCGCAATGTATCTGGTGCTGTCGATAGGGGGTATTGCCGCGCTACTCGCGATCATAGAGTTGAAACTGAACTCGTGGGACAGGTGACCACCGTTGACGGGATATGTATCTAAAGTGTAAACGGGATGGTGGAACAGGAGCGACGGTCCTATATCTTGGGTGGAAATTCACAGGATTTCAGCGCGATAAAACCGAATAATCGGAGGGCGGAGCCCTTGAAAATTTAGTGACAGTCTGCTTAATATGATTCGTGTCGGGGTAGAACGGCGAATCAGGTCTTCAATTTGACCTTTTCAACATAAATGAAGAATCGGTCGCCCGGGTTTGCGCGAGGGCGATTCGGTGAATGAGAAGCAAACTTGTCAAACCATTAATAGCGGAGAGTTGCATGAAAACTTTTACTCTTGCCCTTCTATTCTCCCTCTTTTCTTTTTGTGGAAACGCGTTTCCACAAGAGACTCAGCATGACTCGGCAATATTCGTTAAACCGACAAACGAATTCTTCGATTCCATAGAGACTTCGTTGAATAGGTTCTATCAGCGAGGCGACACGGATGTCATGCCGAGGAAAGCCATCAGCGTTGATTTCAGCCAGTACGACGCGCCGAAGTCCATCAGCGACTTCAAACAATATTGGCACAACCCAACGATATCACAGGGCAACACCGGCACGTGCTGGGACTTTTCCACGACCTCGTTCCTCGAGTCCGAGGTTTACCGTCTGACGGGACGTAAGATGAAGTTCTCTGAAATGTATACCGACTACTGGGAATATGTCAGGAAAGCGATGGGCTATGTCGAGACGAGAGGGAAATCCAAATTCGGTCCTGGATCCGAGGCGAACGCGGTTCTGGTCGACTGGGAGAAGTATGGCATCGTCCCGGAGAAGGATTATACCGGGCTGCCGAATGGCCAGCCTTTCTACGATGAAACGAAGATGTACAATGAAATGTATTCTTACCTGAAATCGGTGAAGGCGGAAAACGCCTGGAACCCTGCCGTCGTGAAAAGCACGATTGAGTCTATACTCGACCACTACATGGGCACGCCGCCTACGGAGATCAATGTCGAGGGAAAACAGATGACACCGAAGGAATATCTTAAGGACGTTGTTAAGCTGAACCTGAACGATTATGTGTCGCTGGTATCGTTTTCAGATCGCCCCTACTACGAGTGGACCGAATACAACGTGTCCGACAACTGGTGGCACAGCAAAGGCTACCTGAACGTTCCGCTTCATGTCTTCATGGACGCCATCGATCACGCCGTTCGTTCTGGATACACTATGGCGATTTGGGGAGACGTCAGCGAGCCAGGTATTTACGGACATGCAGGCATAGCGGTCATTCCGAACTGGGACATTCCCTCTAAATACATCGACGCGAATGCCAGGATATTCAGGTTTTACAATCACACGACAACCGACGATCACGGCATGCATCTGATTGGCTATACCGTGAAAGATGGAAAGACATGGTACCTCATAAAGGATTCCGACTCTGGGTCAAGGAACAGCGACCATCCGGGATATGACTTCTTCAGCTCTGATTACGTGAAACTGAAGATGCTCGGAATAATGCTTCCCAAAAGCGCGATACCGGAAATCCTCAAAGATGTGAAGTGAGCAAAATTTAGCCGTCGGGGAGCTCCGGCTCCCCTTTTTTGTAAGCTCCTTTCGTCGCACCATAGTTCTTCTGCCGCCAAAGTAAATTATATTTCCCTATCGTTGTTCCAAGGCGATTTTGTCCAACATTTTCCGGAGAAATATGATGTTGCCCACGGACCAAGCATTGAGTGTGTCGAGGATAATACAGCTGATGCTCTCTCCCGCCGTTATGATTTCCGGTTGTGCCCTTTTGCTCATAAGCTCCAACGGGAGGTACACCACGGTGCTCGAGAGGATTCGATTCATGATAGGAGAGAGAAGGCGCATTCTCGCAATCGATGCCGCTGGAGAGGCGCTTCCAGTTGGAAGCATGAACCCGGAGAGTGCCTGGCGGCAGATCAACTCTTTAAGCGTCCGGCTGAAATACGTGAAGAGCTCCATACTGAGTTATACCACGGCGATCAGCCTTTTCGTGGCTGCATCACTGTTGACCGGGATCGCCCTTGTTTCGGGAAGTATCGCGATTCAATATATTTCAACTGCGGCGTTTCTCGCCGGGATGCTGACGGTATTTGTCGGCGCGGCGTTCAGCGTGCTGGAGTCGAGGAAAGGATACAACATTGTCCAACTCGAAATCAAAGAAGAGGAATGACAGTTGAGAACGGCGTCGATCTTGGCTCTTCAATAAAAAGTTTATTACCACATTTTGAAAAAGTTTGATATCTTATTGCCGTTTGCCGAACGACAAAAGGCAGACCCGGAGGTTAAATTGAAAAGATCACTCACCATATTATTACTTTTAGTAAGCCTGCTATTTTTAAACAACGGAGCGCGGGCAAAGCAACTCCATGAGGCGGAGCCCAGGATTGGCCTGACGCTCATTCCTCCTTCGCCTGTGACGACGCAGATAAGGGAAGACATACGCGGAGGTGTTTGGAACCATTCGAAGGTAAGCCGAAAATACGAGGTGGCTATCTACCTCGACTCGGAAAAGCCCGGCGATGTCTTAAAAAGCGAGAATCTAACCATACCTGCAAAGTCGGCCGCCGGAGTCAGATATATTATGCCTACCGAAGGCAAAGCCGGCCATCACAGAATTATCATGGTCGTGAAGTCGGACGGCAAGGTGAGGCGGATCGAACAAAACCTGTCGATAATAAATTCGAAGTTCCGTTCGACCGAGCGCATCGGCGGAGCCTGGGTTGGGATTACGCATTGGAGCGAGAAGGAAGGAAGGCACTGGAACGCGCAGATCAAAAAGATGACGGACGCCGATTGGAGAGGGTTAGTGCGGGGGATGCACGGCGTCGGGATGAACGTCATCGTGATTCAACAAGTGTTCGAGAATCAAGTCTATGATTATGAAGACTCGATAATAACGCAGCACGGTTACAAGGGGCTGGCATATTATCCTTCAAAACTCTATCCGGGTCGCATGAAAATCACCGCCAAAGATCCGATCGGCGCGATACTCACCGAGGCGGACAAGCTGGGAATGCACGTCTTCCTCGGCGTGGGGATGTATGCCTGGTTCGACTACTCTCACGCATCGCTTGTCTGGCATGAAAAAGTGGCGAAGGAACTATGGAATCTCTATGGCTATCATCCTTCATTTTACGGATGGTACATCAGCGAAGAGGGGGACGGAAGCCTCGGAGACTCCACGCATCGGAGCCAGATGGTGCGATTCTTCAAGGCGTTCACCCCGTACGTCCATCGCATGGCTCCCGGAAAACCGGTTATGCTGGCGACCAATTGCTGGCACCTCCTCGGAGCGCAGAGCACATATTTGAAAATGCTTCCCAACGTCGATATACTCTGCCCGTTCGCATTTGCCCGCATGCCGAAGGGCGATGAGACGGGTGCGCAGGCCGCCGCCCTGCTCGGACGTTTGTGCAAAGAGAGCGGTACTCACATGTGGCTCGACATGGAAGTCTTCGTCTTCGACAAGGAGGGGGGACTGATCCCTCGCCCTATTTCAGGCGTGATGAGCGATATGCATAAGTACACGAACTTTGAGGAAATCCTCTGCTATCAGTATCCGGGTCTGCTTACCGCGCCAAACGCCGCTGTCAAACTTGGAGGCGGGCCCGCTGTTAAGCTTTATCTGGATTATCAGAAATACTTGAATAGCTTACCCAAATAAACTGTGGAACATTACGATATATTCTGGTCCCGCATATGGATGAGCAGCTGAACATTGATGGTGTGGTGATAGACGTCGTTGTCAAAAAGATTCGGAACGTCCGGCTCGGCGTCTATCCGCCTGATGGGCGGGTCAGGCTTTCGGTTCCCAAAAGGCTGAATCCTGATTTAGCAAAGGCATTCGTCGTCTCCAAGCTTCCATGGATCAAGAAACAACAGGCGCGATTGCGGGATATGGCTCGTCAGGCGCCGCGCACACTTGTCGACGGCGAGTTTCAATACCTGTTCGGAAGAAAGTACACTCTCAAAGTTGTGGATAACAAGAGCGCCGGAGGCGTCGTGGTGAGCGGCACCGCTCTTGAGCTGCACATCAGGAAAAATACTTCCGTTGTGGGTCGGCGTAAAATAATGTCAGAGTGGTATCGAAGCGAATTGAAGAAGGCGATCCCGGGATTGATGCGAAAATGGGAGTCGAGGATCGGGGTATCGGCATCAGGCTTCGGTGTCAAATCGATGAAGACGAGGTGGGGTTCGTGCAACAGAAGGACGAGGATGATCTGGATCAACCTTGAACTCGCGAGGAGATCCGAGATATTTCTTGAATATGTGATAGTTCATGAGCTCGTGCATCTTCTCGAACCGGGACACAATGACAGGTTCAGGAAATATATGAGCGAGTTCATCCCGGAATGGAGAAAGTACCGGAGAGAGCTTAACGGTCCTATTGCCGGCGAACGTTGGAGCCGGAGCGATTCAGAACCGAGTTCCGATTCTCATTTCTCTTCCCGCTTCGCGCTCTGACCGGGTGGTGCTGACGGGTAATTTTATAATCCCTCCTGCTTTTTGCCGATTGTTAATAGTCCGGCTAATTCCATTCTTCCTTCCTTTGCGCGCAGCCACGCGGTAAACATTACGCTAGGTGTTGTAAATATTACGGAATCTTTCAGGCGTCAGTCTCCCGTAGTCGCATCATGAGTTGTCCTTTTAAGTCTTGAATCGGCGCCCGGGAAGTGATGGCGCTGGGGGGCTTGCATAACGACTGATACGAATTGGGGGCGGTGACGCTATCCCTTTATCGATTTCAAGTCATTGATAACCAACCACTTGTATCTTAAGTATCTTGCCCTTTAATGTGGCGGTTTGAATCTGCCTGGGGAATTTTGCCGATGTGCCACGAGATCGGTTAAGGGAATCATACTCGCGAGGCTTATTTATGCGGTCACGCCCGCAAAATACTGGCATAATTCTTGACGAATGTACTCAGTAAGGGTTCATCGTAGTGGCAAGGTTCGTAAGATAAGCTGTTTTAGGGCCATTCGACGCCACCTGGAAGCGATAGAGACATTGTTCAAAGTAATTTTTGACGGCGTGGTCAATACTAGCCAAGAGGCGTACCCGCCGGAAAATGAAGGCTCGGAGGAGGAAACATGGCGACTACGCACGGATCGAAGGCTAGCATTGGAAGGAAGGCGGAATCTTCGCCAGTTTTGATGTTGAAATTCCAGATGGATACAGCGCTTATACCCTGGAGCGGGGTGGCCGGTGGTCGGCATGTTCAGAAGTGGGCGGCAGTTATAGAATATTTGGTTTACACTTCGGTCGTTTTACTCGCCATTTACTCGGCCGCGATTTCGAGCTTTATGGTTTTGTTTTCTGCCATCGCGGTCGCGGGGACATACATAGTAGCGTCTCACATCCGCCAGACCCGTGCGGAAACGGGCTGCGGAATCTCTGGTGAGAATTACAGAAACCTGACCGTAGTCAACATCGGCAGGAATTAAATCAAAGACTTTCAATCCAAATCTGCTCGCAATACCGGCCCCGCATCAATGGGGCCTTTTCTTTGTTTGTTCTTCGCTCCTCAGAAGAGTCCGAGCCGGATTTCACCCGACCTGCCCCTTTTCGTGGAATGCTTCTAAAGAGGCTGATAACATTGCCTTTTGTTGTCGCGCGACATTCCGAACCGGCGAATGATTCCAGTAGTTCCTGACGTGTCCACTCGTCGACTTCCAAAGTGGCTTCACCATCAACGTCTTTGATGGGCGAATCGTCACTCGTAAGATGTTCTGCACCACCATATGGTCCCTTGATTCGAAACCCGAGATTAGTTAACTCTATCAGTCGAAGAGAATGATCGGCTTCTCTTGGTTAAGATCGTTATGAAGAGTTCGATTCAATTGTCAAAATAAGTTCTTAAAGCCGAAGACATAAAAAGGGCAAGCAGGACAAACGACATCCGGCTGAACCTGTTGCACGAGCAGTGAAGTAAGAAGATTCTCCCGCCGAACATCAGATAAAACTCTCCATCGGCAGAACCAATTTCCCCCTTTCCTGAAACCCACTTCATTCTGTCCATCGAAGCTTCCGTTTAGTCCCCAAAAGAATCAGACTCCGCTCTATTTATAAGCTAGAAAACACTTGACATTAATGGTCTCGTTAAAGATATTAAGCAAACAAAACGAAAGTAAACGCAATCATAGGAAAGCGAAATTTGGCCCAAACGATACTATTTGAAGATTCCGGCGTGGCAACTAGCGATTGAGGTGGTAGCATGAAGCAACAGAACCACGATAAGATTTTTCAGGAAGAACGGATTCAGGAGATCATAAAGATACTCGAGAGGGAAGATCGCGTGTTGATAAATGATCTCTGCGAGACTTTCAACACAACGCCGGTGACGATCAGGAAGGATCTTGACCTGCTGGAGAAGCAGGGCGTTCTGAAGAGAACGCACGGCGGAGCTATCCTGCACAAACCGCTTTTCCGCGGACTCGCCTTGAATGAGAAGGAGAAGTTGAACTCGGATGAGAAGGAGCGGATCGCGGAGGAGGCCGCTAAGATGATCAACGAAGGGGACGTGATCATAATCGACTCGGGTTCCACGACAACTTTCTTGGCAAGGAAGATGAAGGGAATGAAAGGCGTTACCGTCATAACTAACGCGGTTAACATCGCCCTTGAACTCGCCGACAGCGACCTGGAAGTTATACTGACAGGGGGGGCGCTTCAGAAAAACTCTTCGACACTTGTAGGCCCTCTGGCCGATGAGATGTTGAAGAAGATCTCTGCCGACAAACTCTTTCACGGCGTCGACGGCGTCGATTACGATCTTGGACTTACCACGCCCGACATCATAGAAGCAAACACGAGCCGCGTCATGATGGAACGCGCGGGAGAGAATATTCTCCTCGTCGATTCATCGAAGTTCGGCAGGAGAAGTCTCGGCGTCATATGTCAAATCAAAGATATAGATAAAATAATCACCACGAGGAAAATGAGTAAGACGGAGCTGAAGAAGCTCAACGATCTGAATCTCGAAGTAATTGAAGTGTAAGAACAAGAGGAATAAATGGGCAATCAGTCATCACAGAAACGAGAATACCCGCGGTTATTCGAAGACAAAGTTATCATAACGGGCGACGAGGGAAAGTGGGACGCCAACAAAGTGCATACGCTCTCCGTCGTGGAGGCAAACAAGGACGGCTATCGCTACTGGGGCTTTTACGCCTTGTGTAATTACGGCGGAAGCCCGGACGTCAGGCAGGCGGGCCTCATCAGGAGCAACGATCTCACGAACTGGGACAAGTACGAAGGCAATCCGATTATTAAGAGAGACTGCCGGTGGCCAACTGTAATTTTCGCGAATTCGGTTTTCCATATGTTCTACGCCGAGTACGACGCGAACAATGACAGCCAGATAGTCATGCTCACCAGCGCTGACGGCATCAATTTCGGAAACAAGACCGTGATGGTACAGAGGGAGCTCGGCAGACAAAACCAGAATCCGTTCGCTTTCTACAACAAGGAAGATGGTCATTATTATCTGGCCTACTACAGCGGCGTCGAGGCGAGCAACGACAAACCCCTGATAGGCAGAGACGGCATCGTCCAGAAGCAGGGCAATGCCGGTACTAAAAACGTCTGGCAAATCAAACTGAAGAAGAGCAAGGATATCGCCGGACTCAAGGACGCCCAGCCAAAAGCTTTAATGACAGCGGATTACACGGTCGCTTCCCCTTCGATCATCTTTTACAAGAACAGGTATCTCTTACTCGTCGAAGCTATCAAGGAGGGAATGTGGGATGGCAAGTGGGTCACGCTCGCGTTCGAGAGCGACAAGATTGACGGCGAATACACCGAGTTGAGCGGCAATCCGCTTTTGCCGGACAACGACGCGTGTGCCTTCCAGCATATCTTTGATGGCCAGCTGTACGTTTTTTATTCGCACTGCCTTGACCTGAAGAATTGGTATTGGGAGATCAGGTCCGTAAAGGCGGGAGCTAAATAGGCTCCTTAAAAATGGGCGCACCGGTGGAAAGCGTCCTTCCGCCGATAGCCCGGTGAAGAGCCATAAAGGACGCCATTGATCGATAGAAAATTGAAGCAGCACGAAATGACAATACAATTTGCACCTGCACGAGTGGTTAGTTTCTCTCCACTGCGATTCGGTGTTGTGGCACGCGAGGCAGCGGCATCCCAGCATACGGGGCCTTCTGCCGATTGTCTTGTCTTGCGGAGGAATGGTTATGCGCGGCTCGGGCTTGCCGTCCGCGTCACTTCCTTCATGTCCGTGCAGGATCCTGCTCGGGAATAAGAATGGTAAAGGAAACAGCATGAACAGTTTTGTCACTGAAATATTTTCACAACCGGAATCTCTTGCTAAAACGCTCGACTATTACGTCAGTGATGAAGGGAAGAAAAGGCTGAAGGCGGTAAAGGGCCTCATTGAAAAGGGAAACTACAAGAAAATAGTTTTCACCGGGATGGGGAGCTCATACTTCACGAGCTATGCGGCTTCCTGTTTTCTTAACGCCGCCGGCATCCAGGCCTTCGCGATTAACACTAATGAGCTTCTTTATTATCACTTCTCTGTGATTACTCCTGAAACTCTTGTCGTTTGTCTGTCCCAGTCGGGCGAAAGCGCGGAGATAGTGAAGCTTATTCAAAAACTGCCCGACGCCTCACGAATCATTGGCGTGACAAACGAAGAAAAGGGGACGCTCGCGGCCAAGTCGGGTATTGCCCTCCTCAGCAAGGCGGGCGTCGAGAGGATGACCTCCACGAAGACCTATACCGCCATCACGCTCGTTATGGCGATACTCGGATGGTACCTCAGCGATTGCTGGAACGACGAGAAGGTCGCGCAGGTCAGGCAACTCATAGCCGGCACCGAGAAGTTATTGAATAAATACAAGAACGGCATCGGCGAAGAACTGAAATTCCTCGGAGAGATAGAGTTCCTTCAGTTCATCGGCAGAGGTCCCTCCTATGCCTCGGCACTTCAGAGTGAACTGATGTTCAAGGAAGCAGCGAAGATTGCGGCGTCCGGAACGATGGGCGGAGAATTCAAACACGGCCCGATGGAGATGGTGAAGCCCGGATTCAAGTCGATACTTTTTGTCGCCGAAGGAAGCACTTACAATCAAAGCATAAGGATGGCTGTCGATATCGCGAAATTCCAGGGGAAAGTCCTGGTGATCACTAATAAGGATCCGAAGCTTTCCGGCAAAAACATTCGAGTGATCATCGCCGATCAGCCGGATGAGCAGCTTTTCCTCATCCAGAGCATAATCCCCGTTCAGCTAATGGTCAACGAGTTCGGGATTGCCAATGGCACAACGCCCGGAGATTTCATTCACGGCGGTAAGGTGACCGTCGACGAGTAGCCTATAGAAGAATTGTGAAAATTATGACACGCGCCTGTTAGCAGGTTCATTTGATGAAAGGGAAAAGAGATTTGGCCGGTGACATACTGATTGGAGTCGATTTCGGCGGGACAAAGATCCTCACCGGAGCGATGACCTCGCAAGGCGAAGTGGTTTGCGAACCGGTCACGCTTCCGACGATAGGCAACGATGCGCCCGAGAAAATAATCGGCAGAGTCACCGATTCAATTGATCAGGTCCTCGACAGAACGGGGGCCGTTTCTGATGACGTGGCCGGAATAGGAATGGGAGTCACCGGTCCAATCGATATCAAGAACGGGCGAATACTTGAATGTCCGCAACTCCCCACTTTGCATTTCTATCCTTTGAAAAAAATGATAGAGGAGCGCTACAGACGCCCGGTATACATGAACAACGACGCGAACTGTCTGATATATGGCGAGGCTCTTTTTGGGAGCGGCGTCGGAATGAAAAATGTCATCGGCTTCACCCTCGGCACAGGCGTAGGCTGCGCGGTTATTCTTGACGGCAAGATATTTGTCGGAAATACCGAATCGGCAGGCGAGATATGGCCATCTCCTTACCGTGATGGGACAATAGAGGATCTCGTGTCGGGCTCGGGTATTTCCAAGATCTATCGAAAAACGACCGGCCTGGAGAAGAGCGCGCTGGAGTTATCGCTGATGGCGGAGAAAGGCGATGCGGACGCGCTCGCGACATGGGAAGAGTTCGGTGAACATCTGTCTGTCGCGATGTCGTGGGCGGTGAACATCATAGATCCCGAAGTTGTGATACTCGGCGGCTCCATCGCCAACGCGTTCAAGTTCTTCGGACCGTCCATGGAGAAACATTTTAGGAAGCATGTCTGCCCGACGCCGGCAAGGGAGACTAAGGTGGTCTGCGCGAAGCTTGGCGCTAATGCCGGATTGATAGGAGCTGCTGCGCTAGCGCTATGAAGAACTTGAGGCCGGCAAATTGCGATTGAAATTCTTTGAAAGCTTGTTCACCGGGAATCGCGTTCGATGTTTTTCGAGGCCCGGTTCCATTTTGAAAGACAAAGCAAAATACTCCCAACGAGTCTAAATCACCGAAGGAGAGAATAATGTACCGAAAAATTACGGCTTTAATCGGCGTCTTCACGCTCGCATTGCTGGCCTTTGTGGCGCCCGGGTTGGCGGCGCAGGCCGGAACAATACAGGGCCATGTAGTAGACGCCCATTCCGGAGACGCGCTTCCAGGCGCGAACGTCTATCTAGTGGGCACCAGCATGGGCGCCTCTACGGGACTAAACGGGAGTTTCATGATTACGAACGTCCCTCCCGGAGACTATACTGTCCGAACCACGTATGTCGGATATAAAACCAGCGTAACGCATGTCCGGGTTTCTTCGGCAGCGATTGTAAAAGAAGATATTAAGCTTGAAGCTGTCGGCGTCCAGGGGAAGGAAGTTGTCGTGACGGCGCAAGCTGCGGGACAAAACGCGGCAATAAACCAGCAACTTTCTTCCAACCAGATAGTGAACGTGGTCTCCGCGGCAAGGATACAGGAGCTCCCCGATGCAAACGCGGCCGAATCGGTTGGCAGGCTTCCTGGAGTGTCAGTTCTCAGAAGCGGTGGCGAAGCGTATGCCGTTGTGATACGAGGCCTGCAACCCAAGTACAATCAGGTCACCATCGATGGCGTCAAGATGGGCTCATCCAGCTCGAGCAGTGACTACACGGACTTAAGCATGATCTCGTCAAACATGCTTGGCGGCATCGAAGTCTTCAAGACGATTTCACCCGATATGAATGCCGATGTGATCGGCGGCGTGGTGAATTTCGAAATGCGCGAGGCGCAAGTCAAGAAACCCGGTGTTCCTGAAATCAGCCTGATTGGGCAGGGGGGCTACAACGCTCTCTCCGATGCTTATAACAAGTTCAATAATTATAAATATGTCGCTACTGTCCAGGATCGTTTTTTCGATCAGCGCTTCGGCGTGTTTGCCCAGGCGGATGTAGAAAGAATCAATCTCAGTTCAAATGAGCTCGGAGCTTCGTACGGAGAGTACGGAAACACGCTGACACAATACGTTACCAACAGCCTGAGTCTTTACGACATCCCGCGTGACAGAAGGCGTTACAATGCCGCGCTGGTACTCGATTACAAACTCCCGGAAGGGTCGCTCAAGTTCACAAACTTCGCGAATACAGGCACAACGAACGTGACGAATTACAACGAATCGTTCGATCTGAATAACAACCTTCGCTATTACGGAATAGCGAACTCCAACGCGACATTGAGCAACATAGTGGACATACTCGATGTCAAGCAGCAGCTCCCGATCTTCCACGTCAGCCTGACGCTGTCGCATGTCTACTCGGCGACGAACAGCCCCAACAGTTGGAATGCCAACTTCCAACAGACACAGGCCGGGCTAAACCAATTCATCAACAAGACGAATGTAAATCCTATAAATATTCCTGTCGCGGCAAGCAACGACATTTCGAACGCCTCTTTGTACCAGTTCAACGTCACCAACAGCTTCTACTGGCAGCGGGCTCTTGACGCTAAACTCGACCTCAGCACGAACGTGAATTTCTCATCCAACGTGTCAGCGAAGATTAAATTCGGAGGTTCTTACAAGCATGTTATCAGATCCTACACGACGGACGTAATGAACGGCACATTGATAGGAAGCGGCGTGGCGCAATTCATCTCTCCCTACTTCAAGCTCCCGGCAGACGCGGCGAAGATGCAATACTGGGTAGATCCCAATTTCAATTTCGGGACTTTCCTGAACGGGAACTACAAGATGGTATCTCCGCTGAATTTCGGCATGTTCTCGCAGTTGCTCAACATACTAAACTCGAACTTACAGAACTACGTGCAGCAAAACCAGCAGGCGTGGTATGGCGTGAACACTGAAGCTTCGATAACAAATGATTACAAGGGTTACGAGAACACGGGCGCCTTTTACGCGATGGCCGATTTCAAAATTGGCCAGCAGCTGACACTCATTCCGGGCGTCAGGTATCAAAACCTCGAGACGATTTACACAGCTCCTCGCGGGTTCTCAAGCGCCCTGTCTTACTTCACCTACAACTACTACGACACAACCGTAACTCAGAATCACGGCTACTGGCTTCCTGACGTGTCCCTGAATTACAAGCCGCTATCGTGGTTGAGCGTCCGGCTCGCATATTCGAACACGCTTGCTTATCCCGACTTCAATACGATCACGCCGCGCATCAATGTTGGGTTGAGCAACTCTATCGCATGGAATAACTTCGCGCTGATTCCTGGCCGCTCCGTAAACTACGACGTCGCCGTCTCGGTTTACAACGATGCCATCGGTTTGTTGACAGTCGACCCATTTCTCAAGCAGATACGGAACCTCATATATTCATGGTCGTATTGGGTGACGGGCGTCCAGGCATTGCAGTATATACCTGCAAGTTTGCCGGGAACTCCACCGAACCCGAACCAATCGTATAATATCAGCACGTTTATCAACGATCCGTATGTTATAAACGATTACGGAGTCGAACTGGATTGGCAGACACACTTCTGGTATCTCCCCGGCGTGCTGTCCGGTATCGTGTTCGGCGCCAACTACACGCACATCTTTTCCAAGGCGCGCTATCCATACACCCTTACCAAGATCAGCAGCCGCAGCGTTCAGTATATCGATACTTCTTACACGGATCGTCTGATAGATCAGCCCGATGATATTCTTAATCTTACGTTAGGCTTTGATTACCAGGGATTCTCGGCCAGGGTAGCCTTCCTCTATGAAAGCGATGTTTTCTCGGGGGCGAATTTCTGGCCGCAACTGGCATCTTATTCCCCGATTTACAGGCGGTGGGATTTCGCGGCCAGACAGGTTCTCCCGTGGTATGGTATGCAATTGTATCTGGACATTAACAATCTCAACGGAGCGAACAACGTCAGCGTAATTCGTGCGGCGCAGGTGCCCACATCGGAGCAGGATTACGGCATGACTGCAGACATCGGCATTAAATGGAAGATATAGAAAAGAGATGACGAGAGAGAACAAAAGGAGGTGTCGACGAAATCGTCTCGTCGCCGTAGAAGAATCAATGAATCATCGGGTGGCAGCCAGGAAGCTGTCGTCCGGAGGAACAACTAATAATAACTCATTTATCCTGAGGAGTCGTCAAATGAAGAAAATGCTTACAGCGGCCACCATACTTGCGATGGCGGCATTTCTCAGCTTGCCAGCGAAGACACTGGCGGCGGGGAACGATACGCTTGTTGTTTACGCCAACGGACCGAGTTTGGATGCGATCATCAACGCGGACACCACATCGACCGGCGCGCAGGCACACAACGTATATGAACTAGTTTCACTCGACACAACCTATTTGTATACCGGCGTCATAACGCCTAGGACGAACAATTTTGCGCTAATTGGAGTGCGCGGATCCGATGGCAGGCCCCCTTGCATCCAACCCGGCATTCTGCAGAACGGGTCGCCTGCCGGCCTCTTCTGCACGATCAGCGAGCCTGGGACCAACCTTATGGTCAAGAACATTTATTTCTTCGGAAGAGACAATAACAATGCTTGGACCGGAAATGGACTGTTCAGACTCGCAGCAGATTCAACCACAGTGCGCGTGGACAGCGTAATCATGGACGAGGTCCATGGCACGCCTCTTATTTACACTGGCCTGAACGATAACTTCTACATCACGCACAGCATATTCAGGAACATGGTATGGCCGAACAACTTCACTTCCCCCAGCCTGCTCGGTCCTGCATACCCGACATCGAATCCCGCAGATACCATCGTGGTTGATTTCAACACCTTCTTCTGCCATGAAGCGAGTACCGCCGGTGGCGGCGGACCGCTTACGAAGTACATGGAATTCAATCATAACACTTCCGTGTTCAACTTCGAGTATCCAATCGGGAACTACTATTTCCAGTACTTCACGAATTACAAGATCGAGAACAACATTTTCTACGGCACATACGCTGCCGGCGTAACGATACATAGATATTTCACCACACACGTAACGCCGTTACAGCCTGTCGGAGCGATCGAGTTTGACACGCTTACCGCTGCCGAAGATACCACGTTTGATCCCGCTGATACCGGCAGCGCAACCTCAGA
>JAJYRM010000154.1 GCA_021794075.1 Bacteroidota bacterium
GAGCAATATTTTCAGTGCTTACAATTTCTGGCCGGGGTTGCGATCGGCTACAGCGCCGTACCTGGAGTGGGACGCCCAAGTTAAGCAGAACCTTCCATGGTCAGGGCTTCAGCTCTTTCTTGATCTGAATAACATCAACGGTGCGAAAGAGACAACAATAAATCAGGGATCCAATTTCCCAAGTTCTGAAGCAATGTACGGAATGACGGCGAACCTTGGTATGAGATTACGGATATGAAGTCGCATTTGAATATTGATTGGAGTTGATAGGTCTCATTGAATTTGCCACGCCAAACCGAACATTAGGAAGTAAACGGACTAAGCTGAAATTATGTGATACACTCAAGTCTCCATGACCTGCCCCCCAAAAAGTGGTCCAATGTTAAATTGGTAAAAAGAGTAACAAAAGGACCAAAGGAGACAACATGGGAAAGAAACGGCACACAGTGGAATCGATCGTAGCGATGCTAAGGGAAGTCGAGGCTTTCTATCCGGTTCGGTTTGCCAATCCCTGACCGGAACACTAACTTATCGTTGGCAAAATGTTCGGGACGTGGGTCAGCTAGTTCAGTTCTTGTTGTCTCGCAGGCTCCATTTGCTGAGCCGGTGGCTCATCAGCCTCAGGCTGAGGTTACCTAAATTATGAGGCAGCGACTTCCTTATGACTCTGCCATAGTTACTCTTTTATGAGTCAATGCATTGCTCTCACGCCGTGGCTGGTGATTTAGCCCAGCCGATTGTATATTATGCACTGAAAAAGGGGCCACGGTGGTTCGAGTCATTCGTAAGTAACTCATTTCGTGGTCGCGAATTACCTGGATATTCAACGCAAAAGAAACCAGTCGGCCAGCTGACATCCCCATTGAAAATACTTCAACTTTCGCCTCGATTGCCGTTCCCCCTTACTGAAGGCGGTAATATAGGAATTTATAACATCACACGTCAGCTGAGACGCCGTGGGGCTGAGATCTACTTCGCCGCGGTATCGGATAGGCAGGATGAGGTGTCTGTAGCCGCTTTGAAGAACCTGTGTAGTAGCGTGTTCGTAGCCCCCCTCACAAAAAAATATGGACTAAAGACAGCCGCGAAGAACATATTCTCTGCGGTCCCTGTGAACATCGAGAAGTATCACTCGCGGAAGAACCTCGAGCAGATCGTTCGCTTCACAAGCGGAAAAGGAATCGATCTTGTCCATGTCGATCATTTGCACATGGCATATTACGGCCTAGCCATCGGCAGAGCGTTGAAAGTGCCCGTCGTTCTCAGGGAACATAACCTCGAGCTAAAGATCATGGAACGCTTCGCGGCAACATCGCCAAATATGTTTCACAGACGATATGCCGGGCTTCAGCTTGCGAAATTCAAGAAGTACGAGCCCGCCGTCTGCGCGCAATTCAACAAATGCATCATGATCACGGAGGAGGACCGGAAACGCCTGCTGACATTCCGGCATGACATCAAAACTGCCGTTATCCCCGCGGGGGTCGATACTGAATTCTTTTCTCCGGAAGACTCGCTGGGGGAGGACGACACGATCGCTTACGTGGGAAGTTTGGATTGGCTCCCGAACGTAGACGGCCTGGCATGGTTTGTCCAGGAGGTGCTTCCCATCGTAGTTAAGTCGAGACCGAGCGTCAGATTTTACGTCTACGGCAAGAATCCGTCGCGCGATGTGTTTAAATTGAGCGACGGCAGGAATGTCATAGTCAAAGGTTTCGTTGATGACGTCAGAGAAGTGTTCCGGAAGGCTCGCTTGATGGTTGTGCCGCTCAGGGCTGGTAGCGGCATAAGGATTAAAATTCTGGAAGCGATGGCGGCAGGCAAAGCAATAGTTGCAACATCCATTGGACGTGAAGGAATTAAGTGCGAGACGGAAAAGAACATCATGGTCGCCGACGGCGCGAACGAGTTCGCGGGTAAAGTGCTCAGACTACTCGGCGATAGGGAACTCTGCGTCAGCATTGGGCGCCAGGCCGCCCGGTTGGCATCGACGGAGTATTCCTGGGAACGGATCGGAGGAATGTTTTGGGATGAATATTCCGAGATTATAGGCAGACACAAGGAGCTGAGATAAGCGGTTTGAGAATAATTATTGTTACCACACGGGTTCCGTACCCCCCGCATAAGGGAGACAAACTAAAGATCTACAATATTGTCAGGCATCTCGCGGGTCAGAATAAAGTGAAGGTCCTTTGCCTCTCGCGTGGGCCCTCGGAGTCGGAGCTGTTATCAGGGATCAGGGCGCTTGGGGCTGAAATTGAAACCGTTCAGCATTCGATGCTCCGATCTCTCCTGGGCGCTTTCCTCGGTCTCTTTTCGAGAAGGCCTCTGCAAGTGTCGCTTTACCGGAGCGGTAAGCTCGGAAGACGACTCGCGGAAATCGTCAGGGATGAAGAGCCCGACGTGGTCTACTATCATTTTATCCGGAGCGCCCAGTACATCGAATATGTCGATCGCAACCGGACGGTCAATGTCCTGGATTTCACAGATGCCGTGTCTCTTTATCTTACCCGGTTTATCGATGCTGTCAGAAACCCCTTGACAAAATTCATGATCCGTTTTGAAAGGGGCAGAATATCCGGTTATGAACACATCGCTGAAAGATTTGATACCGCGTTCATATGTTCTGAATTCGACAGGGACTATCTGAAAGGGAAAGGGATCAAAGCGAACTTTCAGATACTTCCTAATGCGGTCGACACGGAATCATTTTCAAGATCTGACGTCGGTGTGGATCAGAAACGGATTATCTTCACCGGAAACATGCCCTATTTTCCGAATGAAGACGCGGTGCTGCATTTCACCAGGAAGATTTTCCCGGATATCCTGGCGGTAATTCCGGACGCGAAATTATTCCTCGTCGGGCGCAAACCGACCCGAAAGATTAGGAAGCTCGCTTCGGAGAATGTGATCGTTACTGGGTTTGTCGAAGATATCGTGACAGAGTACCAGAAGAGCGCCGTGGCAATCGCGCCGACCAGATTTGGCGCCGGGACTCTTAACAAGGTCATCGAACCGATTGTGCTCGGTGTGCCGGTTGTCGCAACTTCAATAGCTGTAAGAGGTTTGCCGGAACGGGTCCAGCGGTATGTCCAGGTTGCCCAAAGCGATGCCGAGTTCTCCGCGAAGGTCGTAGAACTTCTTAAGAAGGGTGCAGAGGGTCGTGTAAGTACCGTCTCGGAGTTGGACGAAGTGAGAGCCGCTCTTAGTTGGAAAACCGTCGTGAGCGAATTCGAGACGTACTTGAAGAGCAGAACACGCCCAGGATGAGCTGTTCATATTTTCACCTGTCGTTCAGGCTTGGGCCTGGTGCAGCGATTAAAACGAATGCCTATGGATTAAATCAACTATTTCTTATTTTTCATCGCTAAGGGAGTCGCCCACGAATTGCCAACTGTGTCAAGCTTTATATCGTCGGACATGCAGGGAATATGAGACTTATTTTGGGTTTTCAAAGTAGATCGGAATCACGAGCTGATGAATAATGCCACAGGCCAGTCGGTCAAAGATTACGGCAAGCTTCTAGCTCTTGATTTCTTTTCACTCTTGCTGGCCAACGCTCTGTACTATTACATTCGAGTCAGGAGCGGACTGTTCCGCGTAATGGCTGTCCCTGATTTCTGGGGGCCAGTATTCTTATTAACCCTTTTTCTGATCTTCCTCTTCTGGTTCTGGGGACTGTACAAGTTCAGTTACCTGAGTTCGAGGTTGGACGAAGTGATCGCGGTTGTTAAGGTAGCGACGCTCGGGGTCTTAATACTATTCTTCGCGATTTTTTTTGACGACGCGACATCAGGGAAAATATCGCATGTCAGGATCTTTGTCGTGTTCTACTGGTGCGTGATAGTCTTTTGCGTTTCCTTCTCAAGATTGGGGTACAGGACAATGCAGAAGCGTCTGCTGATGCGCGGGATCGGACTCAAGAAGGCCATCATAGTCGGATCCGGCGAACGAGCAAGGTCGGTGTATGATCTCGCGAAGAAGTACAGAAGTCTCGGCTACGATCCGCTCGGCTTTGTCGACATCGGCTCTTCGATTGCTGCTGAAAACCTTCCTGCGCCCCTCCTTTCACGCTCAGTAGATCTGAACGATACGATCGAAAAGTACAAGGCGAAAGAGGTAATAATAGCGCTTGAAGAGAACGAGAAGGAGAATATTCCCGGCATCATAACGAGTATAAATGGCGCGGACGCTGCCATTAAGATCGTGCCCGACCTGTACGACTCGATCGCCGGCCAGGTGCGAACGTCGCAGCTGTATGGGTTCCCGCTGATCGACGTAGTTCCGCAGCTTATGCAGCAATGGCAGGTCGTCACAAAACGCTTGATGGATATCATGGTCTCCGCGATAGCCCTGATCGCCGGGCTGCCGCTCTGGATAATCCTTGCCATTGCTATCAAGATAGATTCTAAGGGGCCGATAATTTACAGGCAGGAGAGAGTCGGGAAGGACCTTAAGAATTTTACGCTAAGGAAATTCAGGTCGATGTACGTCGACGCAGAAAAGCATACGGGACCCGTATGGGCGTCGAAGAACGACCCGCGCGTCACCAAGGTAGGCCGATTCCTGCGCAAGACCCATCTGGATGAAACGCCTCAATTCCTGAACGTGCTGAAAGGAGAGATGAGCCTCGTCGGGCCGCGCCCGGAAAGGCCGTTCTTTGTTGAAAAACTTTCTAAGGATATACCGCTGTATAAGAGAAGGTACAAGGTAAAACCAGGTTTGACGGGGCTGGCGAGAGTGAAGTACAAGTATGATGAGAGCATTGAGGACGTAAAGATAGACCTTCAGTATGATCTCTACTACATCGAGAATATGTCGTTGAGGTTGGACTTCCAAATACTGTTCTGGACAATTTTCCACGTCATGCTAGGGAAAGGGCACGCTTGATCAGCAATAATTCTCCTAAACTGCCGCGAGACCTCGGTCTCAGTAATGAGCCGATCGGCTCGGGATGCGAGCGATCGGATGTCTGAAGTCGTGAAGAAGGTGCTTGTTGTAATTCCTACGTATAACGAGGCCGAAAATATTGGCATCGTCATACCGCGCGTTCTAAACGCGTGTCCGAACGCGAATATACTGGTCGTGGACGATAATTCACCCGACGGGACCCAGAAGATAGTAGAAGGCATTTCAGAGAGCGATCTGCGCGTCAAGCTGATGAGAAGAAGCGGGAAAGGCGGGCTTGGCACCGCGTATATCGCCGGCTTCAAATACGCGATCGACAACGATTATGACTACGTCATTGAAATGGACGCAGACTTGTCTCATGAGCCTGGGGAGATACCGCGGTTCTGCAAGGCTCTTACTGATGAGGCCGATCTGGCAATCGGATCCCGATACGCGTTCGGCGTCTCAGTCCTAAACTGGCCAATGAAGCGCCTTCTCCTCAGTTATGGCGGCAACATTTTCGCGAGGACGGTCACGGGAGTCCCGGTCAACGACATGACGAGCGGCTTCAAGGCGTTTAAAGTCGAAGTCCTTAAGTCGATTAACCTGCAATCGATCAGATCGAACGGCTACGCCTTCCAGGTCGAGATGAACGTTCGAGCTTACCGGAAAGGTTTCAGGATAGTCGAGGTGCCTATCGTGTTTACCGAACGGCGTGTAGGAACAAGCAAGATGTCGAAGAAGATCGTCTTTGAGGGCGTGAAAATCGTGCTGATACTGGGAATCGGAAGGATACTTAATCTTTTCGGTTTGAGGAAGCATTGAACAAACTTGTCTCCGTAGTCATAGTCAGCTTCAATGTCCGCGGCTTCCTCGAGAGTCTTATCAATTCTCTAAGGCGCTCACTTGAGGGAATCGACTCGGAAATCATAGTGGTCGATAATTCTTCGGATGACGATACTGTCGAGTTCCTGAAGAAGAACTTCAAGGACGTGAAGCTCATAGACAACCACCTGAACATTGGATTTGGGAAGGCGAACAATCAGGGAGTTAAGGCTTCGTCGGGTCAATATCTTCTACTTATAAATCCGGATGCGGTCGTCGGCGAGAATACCATCAAGGAAATGCTAGCGTTCTCTAATGAAAATCCCGATGCAGGCGCTACAAGTTGCAAGGTCTTGAACGCGGACGGCACATTGCAGAAGACCTGCAGAAGAGGATTCCCAACGCCATGGGTTGCCTTCACAAAGATATCGGGCCTGAGCGCCTTGTTCCCGCGAACCCGCCTGTTCGGTAGATACAACCTCACCTACCTTAATCCCGAAGAGGATCATGAAGTCGACGCCATTGGGGGGAGTTTCATGTTCATCCCGCGGCACGTGTTCGACGAGGTTGGCGGCTTTGACGAAGATTACTTCATGTACGGCGAAGATATAGATCTATGTTACAAAATCAAAAGAGCCGGGTACAAGGTTTACTATACGCCGAGGACGACTGCCATACACTTCAAGGGGGAGAGTACAAGGCGGAGCAATATCAATCAGACTTATGAGTTTTACCGGGCGATGAGCGTTTTCGTCGAGAAGCGGTACGGTATGAACACGCTCCTGTCACGGCTCCTCCGATTGGCGATCCTGATCAACCGGCAGGTTCGTTCCACCATTCTATGGCTTGAAAAAATCTGGCCGGTGGCGATTGATTTCATGGTCATTGTTATTGCCATGTTTGTCGGGGAATTTGTCCGTTCGCATAAGATTTACGCCATACCTGATTATGGCAAGCCGTATTTTTACATTGCGCCCGCGATCGTGTTTGTTCTCTTCGGCTCATCAGTCGGCGTTTACGGGGAGAACAAATTTTCTTTCCGCCTCTCACTTCTTACGGCGTTCCTCACTTTTCTTTTCTTCTCGTCGCTGACCTTCTTCTTCAAAGAGTTCGCTTTCTCGCGACTGATAGTCTTAATCGCAAGCGCGATCATGTTTGTCGTGCTTCCGGGCTGGCGGTTGCTGTATCAGCTCAGGAGTTCGGTGGGAAGTTCGAGGCATCCGTTCTTCGGAAGGAAGACCCTCGTGGTTGGAATGGATCAGCGCTCCGAGGAGCTGATTAAGAAGATACGCACAAGAGTGTCGATGGGATATGACATTGTTGGAATTGTGTCCGAGGACGCTTCGGCAGAACAGCGCCTGCTCGGAATAAGGGTTGTCGGGAGTCTCGCCGAACTTCCAAAGCTCATCCGGGAGCGAAAGATCGAAGACGTTATTTTCGCTTCAGGGAAAGTCTCCTACTCGCAGGTGCTTCAGGCGGTAGGGAGCGTGAAGGATCCCGCCGTTAGCTTCAAGCTTGTTCCTGACACAATGGATGTGATAATAGGGAAGACTTACGTGGATGGTTTGGCGGATATCCCGTTTGTCGACATAGATTATCACTTGCATCGAACTCGTAACGTCAAGGCGAAGCGCGCGTTCGATATAGCGTTCGCATTAGCCGGGCTGGCCGCGTTATGGCCATCTCTTCTTACGGGCGGGGACAACGGGTTGAGAAGAGTCTACAGGAGACTGCCCAAGGTCCTGGCTGGAAAAATGAGCACGGTCGGGAGATCGGAATCCTACCCGCAGGGGAGCGAGGAGCTGTTCGGAAAGATGGGGATAACGGGAGTCGTTCAGCTAAATCGCGGGCAATCGCTTTCGCCAGAGGAAGTCGAGAAGCTGTATATCTACTACGCGCGCAATCAATCCGTCTGGCTCGATCTCGAAATAATCGCAAAGAGTTTCCTCCAGCTTTTCCGGTAATTCGGGAATCCGGAGGCCGGTTGAGGGACCAGCAGCGCTGCGCTTTAATCAATCCACAAAGGGCTTGAAGAAAAATCCTCCTAATCTGATTCGAATGAATTGTAGAACCATGCTGGG
>JAJYRM010000155.1 GCA_021794075.1 Bacteroidota bacterium
TGAATTGGTGTCGAAGTGGGCTGCCAACTATGTAGCGAAGTCTATACTAAATTTTAATCCGTCGCCAGATCGATTCTTCGTACTCGGGTTACCGACCGGCTCGTCGCCAGTGGGAATGTACAAGGAGCTTGTCGATCTCAACAAGCGAGGTGCGATCTCATTCAAGTACGTTAAAACATTCAACATGGATGAGTATGTAGGATTGCCTGAAGATCACCCGGAGAGTTACCACTCGTTTATGTACCGCCACTTCTTCAATCATATCGACATAGACAGAAACAATATCAATATACTCGATGGAAACGCTCCAGATCTGCATTTGGAGTGCGACCGGTACGAGGAGAAGATTAAAGAAGCGGGGGGGATAAACCTTTTCGTGGCGGGAATAGGTCCTGACGGCCACATAGCCTTCAATGAGCCGGGCTCTTCACTCGGTTCGAAAACAAGAGTTAAGACGCTCACAACCGACACAATTATAGCAAACTCGAGGTTTTTCGAGAACGACGTCAACAAGGTTCCGAAGACCGCCCTGACTGTCGGAGTGAAGACCGTGTTCGACGCGGAGGAAGTGATAGTTATTGTCAGCGGGCATTCGAAGGCGCTGGCCCTTGCAAAGTGTGTCGAGGAAGGTGTCAATCACATCTGGACATTGAGCGTTCTTCAGCTTCATCCGAAGGGCCTCATCGTCTGTGACGACGCGTCGACGGTGGAGTTAAAGGTCGGGACCGTCAACTATTTCAAGGACATAGAATCGAGACATCTCGACCCCGCGTCATTATTTCAAGCCTGACGTATTCTTGCGGGAGTACGTACAGTCCAAGCCCGTCGAGATGCTCTATCCAGTTGAGAGAATAGGCGTGGCGCGACTATTGAAAGAGACGTTCGATAGTATCGGGGTGTGATCAACTGAAGTGAAGTGCGCCCAGTTGGACTCGAACCAACAACCTACGGCTTAGAAGGCCGTTGCTCTATCCAATTGAGCTATGGGCGCGTTGGAGTACTAAGATAAACAAAAAGAGACTCAAAAGAAAAGGATTCTGCGGGATTCTGCGCCTCTCCTGCCGTGCTGAGCTATATTCTTATTCTGACACACCGCGATATCCGGC
Organism: Bacteroidota bacterium; assembly: GCA_021794075.1. GTDB lineage: Bacteria > Bacteroidota > Ignavibacteria > Kryptoniales > JAKASW01 > JAKASW01. Next base: position 1,107 of record JAJYRM010000155.1, read on the forward strand.
GCCGACTTTTTACCTTTAACTTTTCACTTCAGATTGATATATTTTTGCACAAAAATGCAGAAATACCACCGAACACGAAAACGCACCTCTCAATCACTCCTCAAACAAAGCTATCCCAGTCTGAGCGAGCCATTCAGAGAAAAACTTACCAACGGCGTTACCGTTATTGGCGAAAGCATTCCCTCCGTGGAGAGCATAGCCGTCGGCGTTTGGGTCAATTTTGGTTCGCGTGACGAAAAGAAGGACGAAAACGGGCTCACCCACCTGATCGAGCATATGGTGTTCAAAGGGACCGAGCACTTCACGGCGGAGGAATTGGTTGGCACGATCGAGGGGCGCGGCGGTTACATAAATGCTTTCACGACGAAGGAATATTCCTGCTATTACGCGAAGGTATTCAGGGACGAACTTGAGTCGACGATTCGTGTCCTCTCTGATCTCGTGATATTTCCGCTCTTCCGTAAGTCCGATCTCCAGAACGAGAGGAAAGTCGTTTTAACTGAGATGCAGGAAGTCTATGACGATCCTGAAGACTGGGGAATGGATTTCATAGAAGAGAAGATCTTTCAGGACAATCCGCTTTCAATGCCGATAATTGGGAAGGCTTCGACGCTGCGCAGCTTTGAAGCTGAAGACCTTAGAAAATTTCATCGGAAGAAATTCACCGCGGATCGGATGGTTATCAGTATCGCGGGAAATTTCGAGAGATCGGCGCTGATGGATTTGACGCACAAATATTTTTCACCACTTCCTAAGAGTTCAAGAATTTTCATACGCAACAAGCCGCTGTCAGGGCGTTCTCATAATTGCACCGTCAGGCGCGATGTCGGGAAACAGGGACACTTGATCCTTGGAGCTGTCGCTCCGGGACTTGACGACACGCGGAGATACGCCGCGTCGATGGTGGGCGTCATACTTGGCGAGGGGTCGAGTTCCCGGTTGTACAAGAGCGTTCGTGAGAAGGACGGTCTCGCGTATTCGATCTACTCGTACGGCTCAACGTATGCTGATACGGGAGTGATGGGGATATACGCCTGCACTTCGATCGGAGATTTTGCGAGGGCAGAGGGAAGAATCCATGAAACTATCGCTGAGTTTGTGAAGAATGGTCCCACAACCGCAGAAGTGCGAAGCGCGAAAGCGCAGTTGAAAGCGGGAATAATCTTCTCGCTCGAGAATTTGTGGGACAGGGCATCGCTTTTCGCGAGAGATGAGCTTTATTACGGTGCGAAGACGAAATTTTCCGAATCGCTCGATTCAATAGAAAGAGTGACTGAGGCTGAAATTTCAGAAGCTGCAAACAGTCTTCAAAGGGCCAACCTCACGTCAGTCAAAATACTACCCAATTCCGCTCGCGGCATAACGGGTCGTAAGAAGAATTCCATGTCGGGGCGACAAACGATTAAAGCAGCGCGGAGATCCCGCTCTGTTTGAAAGGAGAAACTGATTAACATGATCGTAGGACTACTGAAAGAGATTAAACCAAACGAGAATCGCGTGGCGCTGTTGCCTGCGGGTGTAGAACTTATGGTGGCACACGGGCACAAGGTGCTGGTTGAAAAAAGTGCGGGTGTCGGGAGCGGGTTTCCCGATGAACTTTACAAGAAAGCCGGAGCAAAAATAGTCCCGACGGCCGCCGAAGTTTACGGCGCCTCTGAGATGGTTATGAAAGTAAAGGAGCCAATAAAGCCCGAATATAAACTCATACGGGAAGGGCAGATCGTTTTTACATATTTCCATTTTGCCGCGAGCAAGGAGCTGACCGAGGCGATGAGGAAGTCAAAGGCGGTTTGCATCGCATACGAGACTGTGCAGAGGGCGGACAGATCGCTTCCTCTCCTGATTCCGATGAGCGAAGTGGCCGGCAGGATGGCTCCGCAGGAGGGCGCGAAGTATATCGAAAAGACGATGGGTGGACGCGGAATATTGCTCGGTGGAGTTGCCGGTGTCGAGCCTGCCGATGTAGTCGTCATCGGCGGTGGGATTGTCGGACAGAACGCCGCGCGAATCGCCGCGGGATTTGGAGCAAGAGTGACGATACTCGATAACGACTTGTATAAGCTCCGATATCTTGACGATGTAATGCCGAAGAACGTCCAGACGCTCGCGTCTAATCCTCACAATATCCGCAAGGCCGCTTCAAGGGCCGATGTTCTTATAGGCGCTGTCCTGATACCCGGCGCGAAAGCTCCAAAGTTAGTGACGAAGCCGATGCTCAAGGACATGAAGGAAGGCTCGGTGATCGTCGACGTGTCTGTTGACCAGGGCGGGTGCATTGAGACCTGTCATCCGACGACGCACGAAGATCCGACTTTTGTCGTCGACGGCGTGGTGCATTATTGTGTTGCCAATATGCCCGGCGCGGTTCCGTTCACATCAACAGTCGCTTTAACGAACGCTACGCTCCCGTACGCTCTGCAGATCGCGGGCGAGGGATGGCAGAAGGCCGTAAAGTCGAACAGCGAAGTGAAGCTCGGACTCAACATGGCTTTCGGTAACATCACGTACAAGCGCGTCGCCGAAGCGTTCAACTTCGACTATACGCCGGTCGAAGATGTTCTAGATTGAGGGACGCAAAGTGAACTAACGGGCGTTGTGCCGCGTTCGAACTCTCGGAAGAGAAATAATCTTTAGAATCTTGTTTGGAAACGTGTAGATTTATTACTTTGTTTTTACTAGAAATGGTAGGACGAAATGCCTAAGGTAACAATAATTGAAGATCCCGTTAGCGGGAAGAGTAAGACAGTAGAGGTTGAGAACGGCACTACTGTAATCCGGGCGGCGGCCAAGGTGGGAGTGGAAATACCTCACTTCTGCTGGCATCCAGGATTGTCCGTCGCCGGAAATTGCAGGATGTGCCTCGTTGAAATAGAAAAGATGCCGAAGCTGGCGATAGCATGCGCGACGCAGGTTGCCGACGGCATGGTCGTACACGTCAATTCCGAGAAGGCGGTCAACGCCCGCAAGGCGGTACTCGAATTCATTCTTATCAATCATCCTCTCGACTGCCCGATATGCGATGAGGCAGGCGAGTGCAATCTACAGGATTACACTTATAGTCACGGTCCCGGCCACAGCGCGTTCCAGGAAGCGAAGAACAAGAAACCCAAACGCGTTCCGCTCGGTCCGAACGTGGTATATGACGCTGAGAGGTGTATTCTCTGCTCGAGATGCATCCGTTTCATGGACGAAATCGCCAAGGAGCCGACCCTGACTTTTGTCGAACGCGGCGACAGAGTCTTTATTGACACATTCCCGGGCAAGGAGCTGACAAATCCTTACTCGATGAACGTGATAGACCTGTGCCCAGTCGGCGCGCTTACGAACCGCGAATACAGGTTCAAGTCAAGGGTTTGGGAAACTTCCTCGACTGAAGCGGTCTGTACCGGCTGCGCGCGCGGCTGCAACACGAACGTCTGGGTGAGAAACAACGAGATACTCAGACTCACGCCGCGCAACAACCCGGAAGTTAACAACTACTGGATTTGTGACAACGGCAGGTTGAATTCCTTCAAGCACGTGAATTCGGCGGAACGCATCAACTCACCGATGATACGGAAGGATGGAACCCTTCAGGATGTCGGTTGGGACGAGGCGCTTGCTCATGCCGCGGACGCGTTGAAGCCTTTCTCGAAGGACGAGGTCGCTGTGCTCGGTTCAGCATATTCATCGGTCGAGGACAACTACGTTCTTCAGAAGTTCGCGAAACAGGTCCTCGGGACGGCGAACATCGATTTCCTCAAGCACGAGGTTGCCGGGGATGAGGATAACCTCCTTATTCGAGCCGACAAGTCTCCAAACGCTTTCGGAGCCCGCGAAGTAGGCGTCGCTTCGCCAAAGAATGTTGATGCGAGTCGGATTTTTGAACTGATCGGCGCCGGCAAGATTAAGGCGCTCTACGTCATGGATGATGACGCGGCGATTTCCAAGGAGATCGAGGATCTTCTCGCGAAATTAGATCTGCTAATCGTCAATAGCTGGGTCAGCAGCAAAACGACTCAACTTGCGGACGTTGTTTTTCCGAGCGCCACTTTTGCCGAAAAGTACGGCACGTACGTTAACTTCCTCGGCCGTGTTCAGCTATCGAAGCCAGCAGTATCGACGCTTGAGCAGGAGAGAGTCCCTGGACGTTTCAACATGAGCAGGCTCGACAACTTCGGAAGCGCCTTTGACCAATGGAACAAGGGGCCGCGGCGGAACGTGAGGTCGTCATGGGAAATAATCTCGGCGATCGGCAATCTACTTGGCGGCAAGATGCGTTACCAGTCGGCGCAGAAAGTGTTTGATGAAGTAGCCCAATCTATACCTGCATTCAAAGGCCTTTCTTATGCGAAACTCGGCGAGCGCGGCGCGTTGTTGGTCGAGGGAGCCCTGGGAAAGAAATCGAAACAAGAAGCGCTCGCCAGATAACTCCGGCCGGTGATTCTAATAGGTGGCCGGACCTTTCCTGGCCAAAAAAATTATTAAATACTAGTTTATCGGTCCCGATTGCTTCGTACCGTCGGAGACCGTATTAAAAAGAAGAGCTGAAGACGAATGATATTACTCGTACCCCTGATAAAGGTTATCGTGGTTGTCCTGATAGTCCTCGGGATTGTCTCGTACCTCGTCCTGGCTGAGCGCAAGATCAGCGCTTACATGCAGGACAGAATAGGCCCTAATCGCGTCGGACCGAAAGGACTTTTTCAGCCGTTCGCTGACATCATCAAGCTGGTTTTGAAAGAAATGATCGTACCTGAGAATGCGAACGGATTCATACACGCACTCGCGCCCATGATTTCCATAACAGTTGCTGTGGGAGCGCTGGCCGTAATCCCCTTCGGAAATTACATAGTGATCGGCGGTCAGAAAATCAGCCTGATGGTGGCGAATGTCAACATCGGCGTGCTGTACATACTGGCCATGTCGTCCCTAGGTGTTTATGGCATTACGCTCAGCGGCTGGTCTTCGAATAACAAATACTCGCTGCTCGGCGGTCTTCGTTCCTCTGCGCAGATGATCAGCTATGAGCTGTCGCTGGGGCTGAGCCTTGTCGGAGTTTTAATGATCGACGGAACGCTCCAGCTTGACAAGATTACGATGGCGCAGAGCGCTGGCCTGTGGAACATAGTATATCAGCCACTCGGTTTTCTCATCTTCGTTACCGCGGCTTTCGCCGAAACGAACCGCCTGCCCTTCGACCTTCCTGAAGCGGAGCCGGAACTTGTCGGCGGTTATCATACCGAGTACAGCGGAATGCGATGGGGGCTCTTCTTTCTGTCTGAGTATACGAACATGATCGTTTCGAGCGCTCTCATGGTGGCGCTCTATTTTGGCGGATGGTCTTTGCCTTTCATCAACTACGCCGCGATGGCGCCGAACCTTGCCGCGCTCCTTCAGGTAATAACCTTCTTCGCAAAAATTGGTGTACTGATATTCATATTCATGTGGGTCCGTTGGACTCTGCCACGTTTCAGGTATGATCAATTGATGAACGTGGGTTGGAAAATCATGCTTCCGCTCGCGATTCTGAATTTGCTCGGAACCGGTGCAGTGCTCCTGTTAGTTAAGTAATATGAGGTGACAAATGACGAATAATGGCAATGGAAGAAAGGGACCCCAACTAACTCTCTGGGAGAAATTGTATTTTCCCGAGATTATTCATGGGATGTCCATAACATTAAAAGCTCTTTTCAGACCGAAGTTCACTCGCCAGTATCCGGAAGAGCGCTGGGTTCCGCCTCCTGTGTTTCGCGGAAGGCCCGTGCTCGTCGTGGAAGATGAAACTAACGTCGAACGCTGTGTCGCTTGTGGACTCTGCGCGAGGGTGTGTCCTTCACTCGCCATTCAGGTGCAGGCGGCCGAGACCGAGCTCGATAAGGAAAGATACCCCGAACTCTTTGAGATAAATATGTTGAGATGCATCTTCTGCGGCTTCTGCGAAGAGGTCTGTCCGGAAGAAGCGATCATAATGAGCAAGGATTATGAGATGACGTTCAGCAATTCGAAGGATGCCATCTTCGGCAAGGACAGGCTCCTGACTCCGGCTTCTCAGCTTAAAGACAGATTGGAATTCCTGAAACAGTATCGCTGATCTCTTATCCGAGCGGTGATCAGCGCCGGCAAATGGAAAGCTTTTTGGCTTACCGATTGACAGCCCGCTCCCGTCCCGCGCCGGCATGGTTTGGCTGTCTTCGCAGCCGGCTTTCGAACCACGCGGCTAAAGTATTTGAAGGAGAGCCTAATGAAATCTCACACTGAATATCTCTGGTTTAACACGAAGAACAGGAAGGAACTTGTCAATATCACCGGCGACGTCGAGAAGAATGTTAAAGCCAGTGGTGTTCAGGAAGGATTTTGTCTTGTCAGCGCAATGCATATAACAAGCGGCATCTGGGTGAACGATGAAGAGCAGGGCTTGAAGGAAGATATTATGGAACTCCTCGAGACTCTGGCCCCATTCAAACCCGAGTACCGGCATCATCGTACCGGCGAAGACAACGCTGACGCTCATTTGAAGAGAACGCTCATGCACCACCAGGTAATCCTGCCGATCACCAAAGGAAGGCTTGATCTTGGCCCGTGGGAGCAGGTTTTCTACGCGGAATTTGACGGCCAGAGAAG
>JAJYRM010000156.1 GCA_021794075.1 Bacteroidota bacterium
CGGAGTGACCGGCGCTTTCTTCAAGCCGCTCGCCGTGACCATGGCGGTCTCGCTCATAGTGTCGATGATTTATTCACTGACTTTCGTACCGGTTTTGGCTGAAGCGTTCAAATGGAAGAAAGATGTCAAGCTGGAAGCAGAGAGGGAGGAAAAGGGAAAACACCAGATTGCGAACTGGTACGGCAACGTCATGAGGTTGCTCCTTAAGAAGAGCTATCTCGGGTTTATCACTGCCATTGTGCTTCTCGGGGGAACTTTCTTTCTTTACGGGAATATCGGGTCCGACTTCATGCCGAAAATGGACGAAGGCGCGTTTGTACTTGACTTCAAATCCCCTCCGGGCACCTCGCTCACAGAGACCAACCGGATTCTCATGAAGGTCGAGAAAATAATTATGTCTGTTCCTGAGGTCGAGTCATATTCACGGAGAGAAGGGACGCAGCTTGGATTTTACCTCACGGAGCCGAACAACGGCGATTTCCTTATCAAGCTGAAGAAGAACAGGAAGCGGTCGGTATTTCAGATAATGGATGATCTCCGAAGAAGGATCGAGGCTTCCGAACCGGCCCTCCGGATTGACTTTGGACAAGCGATGCAGGACCTGATCGGGGATTTGACCAACTCACCGGCTCCTATCCAGATAAAGCTCTTCGGTCCGAGTCAGGCGGTCCTCGAACAGAAAGCGAAGGAAGTCGCGGACCTTATTTCGAGAGTGCCGGGTGTGGTAGACGTTTTCAGCGGGATCACGATAAGCGGACCATCGATCGTGATACATCCCGATCCCGTTCTGGCGGCGAGAGCCGGCTTCGCTATGTCGGATGTCGAATCGCAACTTCACACAATCATGAACGGAAACGCCGACACGTACGTGCTTGAAGGGGAGAAGCTTATCGGAGTGAGGGTAAGGTACCCGGACCGGTATCACGCGGTTCTTCAGGACATCCAGTCTGTAAGGCTGCGCTCGCCGAACGGCTTCTACGTACCCTTGGACAACATAGCTACAGTGGACATACTGAAAGGTCAGAGCGAGATCGAGCGTGAAAACCTGAAGCCGATGCTTGCGGTAACTGCGAGAATCTCTGGAAGAGATCTGGGCAGCACTATCGCTGACATAAAGAAGACGCTCAACACATATCTCATCCTTCCGCAGGGGGTAAGCTACACTTTCGGAGGGTTGTACGAAAGCCAGCAGGAATCTTTCGGCAGTCTTCTTTTCGTCATGATCGCAGCTTTGCTGCTGGTCATAGCAGTTATGATTCTTGAGTTCGAGAATTTCACGATACCCGTCGTCCTCCTACTCACAAATCTCACTTCGCTATTTGGCGTGCTCCTGGCACTCCAGGTAACCGGGATAACTTTCAACATCTCCAGCTTCGTCGGAATGATAATGATGGTCGGCATAGTGCAGGAGAATGGAGTCTTCGTCGTGCACATGATACAGGAAATTGGCAAGAAGGCTGGGTACACGGTAGACACGGTGATCGAGGCGTGCAAGGTGAGGGCGAGGCCGATATTCATGACCACATTCGCGGCGGTTCTTGCGCTTACGCCGCTCGGCTTGGGTATAGGCGCGGGAGCGCAAATGCAGCAACCGCTCGCGGTCGCAGTAATTGGCGGATTCATATTATCAAGTGTCCTGCTGCTCTTTGAGCTACCCATGCTTTACGTGTTTATCAGGAGAATAAAATGAGGATTCTTCTTGTCGAGGATGACCAAAGTCTCCAAAGGACACTACTTCGTCTTTTCGCCACTCAAAATTTTGCTGTGGACGCAACCGCTTCAGGCAAGGAAGCATCGTTTCTCGCCAAGACAAATGACTACGATGTCGTTGTGCTCGACATAATGCTGCCTGACACCGACGGTTTTGAAGTTTGTCGCGAGATTAGAGACGAGAAAATCAATGTTCCTATATTACTGCTGACGGCGATTGATGATGCGGAAAGCAAAATCAAGGGGCTCGACAGAGGCGCCGACGATTATTTGCCTAAACCCTTCCACGCAGGCGAGCTTCTGGCGCGGATTCGGGCCTTGTCGCGTAGATTATCAGAGGAGAAATCTTCAAGGTTCAATGTGGATGATATTTGGCTGGATACCGTGCTTCGCAAAGCTTTTAGAGGTTCTGCGGAGCTGAATCTCACTCCAAGGGAATTCGCGCTGCTCGAATATCTAGTACTGAACAAAAGAAGAATCGTCTCAAGGGCCGAGATCCTGGAGCATGTTTGGGATATAAATTTCGATCCGATTAGCAACATCGTGGATGCGCACGTCAAGGGCCTGCGGAAAAAGATAGACGGGGGGCGCCATCATACCTTGATAAAAACCATCCGCGGAATGGGTTACACAATCTCTGCCGAGCAATGACCATACCAATAAGAACGAGGGTTGCATTATTTGTTACGTTGTTCTTCGCTGTCGTGATTGTCGTTTTGACCGCGGTGCTGATTGAATTATACGAGACTTATTCTTACCGCGAATTCGACGTTACGCTACAGGCTGCTGCGAGCAGCGTTGCCAACAGGATGGTGCGCGAAGACGGCCCGAGCGACGCAACTAAAATGCGAGAAGATATCGGCGAGACTCTGTCCGATTTTCAGCGAAAGATCGGACTGATTCGAGTAAGAATATTGGATGATCAGGGGAAGGCAATACTGTCTTACAACGATCCAGACTCAGTCACCGGAGGTGTCAAGCCAAAAGACTTTTTGAGGAAAGGCCGTAGAAAAGATTTCATTACTCTGCATTTTCACAACCTTGCATACCGAGCCGCCTCCGCCGAGTTCGAACTCGACGAAGGTGCTCAGGGTAGCGTAATTGTCGTTGGTTCTCTCGCATCGTTGCACGATTCGATTGATACAATACGGGCTGTTGCTCTCTTGGTTGGTCCGATCACGATCCTGATAGTTGGGCTGGGGTCGTTTCTCCTCGCAAAGAGAGCCCTCAAGCCTCTGGAAAAGGTGACTGAGGACATCAACCGCATCGAAGCAGGCAGGCTTCCAACGAGACTTACGACTCCTGGGACCAAGGACGAGATTGAAAGGTTGACGGCCTCTTTTAACGGACTCCTAGGGAGAATAAACGCACTTATGGACGCTCAAAGGGACTTCCTGATGCATGCTTCGCACGAGCTCAAGACGCCGCTCACGGTGATCCAGACCGAAATGGAAATGCTCCTCATGAGACCCGACCTGAACGAGCAGGATATGGAGAATTTACAGCAACTTCTTTCAGAGGTGGAATACGCTGCCAACCTTGCCGTAGACTTGATATTTCTTTCGCGACTCGAATCGGCGAATCGAATGGAGATGTCGCAAATAAATGTGGATGAGATTGTTCGAGAAGTTTTAGAGCACCTTCTGCCGATTGCCAGACGACGGGGAATTGCGGTCGGCAGTAATTTGCAATCTAACAGTCTCATCTTTGCTGACAGAGGGATGCTACGGCGTGCATTTCTCAATATCATCGAGAACTCGATTAAGTATGGAAAGAAAGGGGGACAGGTAATAGTGTCAACCAAGTCGAGCCCTTCATTAAAGAGAATAGCTGTTGTTGTTGGAGACGATGGGGAAGGTATTGACGAAGACGAAATTGATAGAGTGTTTGACCGTTTCTATCGAACAAGGGAAGCCAGGAGTGGAGTAGAAAAGGGAAGCGGTTTAGGACTCGCGATTGCTAAAGAGATAGTAGAACAACACAAAGGGAAAATCTCCATAAAAAGCAAGCGCGGCATCGGCACTGTGGTGGCAATGGAATTTGAAATGATTTAACATGTTTCTCAGACGAGGCTGTCTTGTTGCAGCTCTATGCCTATTGATAAAATGAGCTCAATACACAAAACTCTGTTGAAATCTTACCTCTGGGCTTCCGGTGTACTATTTGCTCTATTTGCTTTGGTGCAAGTCGTGTGCATCATTCTGGAAGGTCAGAATTTTTGGCTGGCGGCATTGTTCGCTTTGGCAGGAGGACTATCTACCTGGGCATTTAGACTTTTGATGTGCGTCAAAAAGTCCGATTGAGTTCGTAAAATCATTCGGTCGAACCACTTTCCAAAATCGGGAAATTGCTCGAATATACCGTCATTGCCGTTTTTGGGTGAATAATCTTTTGTACCAAACAGCTTGGGCGATCTTTGGCATTATGAACTTAAGCACGAAGACGGCCGAGATGGCGGAAATAAGCATCGCACCGACGATATCGATAGTATGGTGGACGCCTACATACACACGAGCTATTCCGATCAGCACGGTTATAAAGCCGAGTACTGAAGCTGCTTTACGGCTGTAGGGTAGAAGTGCTAGTGTGACTGCGCTCATCAGCAACACATGATCTGAAGGGAATCCGTTGTCAGCCGCGTGGGGGATGAGCGGAACAAGGTGTCCGACAACGAAGGGGCGTGGATCGTAGTAGAATGGCGACGCTAATCGCGAGAGAATGAACGTGATCGATCCGGATATGAAGCCATAGAAGAACAGGTGCTTCTGTCGTTCGCGAGATTGTCGGAGAAAGCAGACTGTCGCGATAACAAGGCCGACCAGGTACATATAAACGGCAGTGAAAATTGCGATGTTATTCATTTCGAAAGTAATCTAGTCATCAATTGGGAAATCAATATTATCTTTCCCACAGTGCTTTTGGAACTTGTCCGAAAACGCCTTGATACTCCTGCCACTGCCACCCTTATCAGATGTCCATCCGTCATCAGCTTCCGAGCCCGTAAAGTCTCGCTCGGGCGAAGTCATAAGTCACCTTCAGCCTTTCACCGCACCTTATGAGAGCTCCTCGGAGGTGATTCACAACCATCAATCGATGGACCGACATTCCGTAGTGAGCCGCGATGCCGCTGAGAGTTTCTCCACTCCGAACTGTGTGATAAAACCAAATTGGTTTCCTCGAAGCTAACAACTTGGAGTAATCCTTAGCGAAGAGACCGCTTGTTCCAACAGGGACATTTAGAAAGTAACCGCCATGGGAATCCGGCGGCGTGATGAGGTGTATCATCACAGGATTCAATAGTGCAAGAGAGTCATAGTCCACCCCCGTCAGGCGAGAAATGTCAGCCAAGTCTATACCGCCGGGCACCCTTGCGGTGTCATATACAATGGGGTCAGTTGTGACATTGTCCTGGAAACCGAATTTTGCAGGATCCACCATTATTGATGCCACCGCGATATATGCTGGGACGTAATTTCTTGTCTCCCATGGCAGATATCGCTTGATTTTCCGGAAGTTTCTGGAGCCATTACTCCGGCGTATCGCCCAGTCGACGGTGGTCTCTCCGCAGTTGTAAGCTGCTATTGCAAGGTACCAATTACCCAGGCTGTCGTAGAGATTTTTCAACAGTCTTCCGGCTGCTTCCGTGGACAAAACAGGATCCATCCGCTCATCGTACCACCAGCTCGACTTAAGCCGGTACCGCAGCGCCGTCGACTCGGCGAACTGCCAAAGCCCGACCGCCCCGGCCCATGAGAGAGCCCTTGGATCAGGCCCACTCTCGGGAATGGATAGGTACGCCAGCTCAGGAGGAATACGTTCTTCCTCGAATATCGTTCTGATCATGGGTATGTATTCTCCCGAGCGATCAATCAAGCTTTGCATAAGCCACCAGCCGCGTGTTTCTAAGTAGCGAATGTCCTCTTTGACATACCGGTCCATGACAAGCGGTACAGTCCCGCTGTTGTCCTCTCCATTGGATCGAAGCATCGTTGTCACTTTCTCGCACAAAACGGAAATTGACGGGCTCGTGGGCGTTTTCCGAAATGTAAGTCCGCCGTTGAAGTGTGTTACGATAATATCGTCGATCCGATTTTCAGGGTGCCTTTTAGTTATAATTCCTGCCAGTGGATGATGATCCGAAGCATGTCTCAACTCTTCGACGGTTCCGGATTTGTAAAGTATCCCACTTGAAGAGCAGGAAGGAATGGATAACGAGGCAATTGTCCCAAGCAATAGAAATAGGGAATTCCTCAGGATGAATTCCCTTCCTTCTTACTGATTAGTAAAAGCATATGTTCAGCACCTTTATGCGAGGTTGCTCTTCTCATGTGTTATGACCACGTAACTGAATTGGCAATTTGCCGGTATCTGGAACGGATACGGTTGTCCTCATCTACTCTTCATCTTATTCTTCGAATGTGAAGGTTTATCGCCACTACAATGTGTGCATTTTAAGAAAGGAAAATGAAATGGGTGTGAAGGTTGTTTTTTCCGCTTGAAAACTGAACACTTTTCCGCGTGAAAATTGCACACCTATAGAGTCTAACTTTTCTCTCAGAGAGTACAGGAAAATGGACAATCTGAGAGGAGCAAAAATAGGTGATTGCAATGGAAGACTGGGTAACAATAAAGAACCTGCGGGCAAAGAACCCGGATATGAGCCTCCGGGAGATCGGGCGGCTGCTTGGGGTAAGTCCAAACACCGTAAAGAGCGCACTGTCGCGTGAAGCACCGCCGGAGTACCAGAGGGTCATAAAAGAGAACCCGAAGCTCTTGCCGTTCAAGGAGGTGATCTTCAAGATGGTAAACATCAAAGGGTTCAGAGGGTCACGCATATTTGAGGAGCTGAGGTCAAAGGGATACACCGGCGGAAAGACGGCGTTATACTCGCACCTGAGAACAGTAAAGATAGAAGCGGAGAAACACTACACTCCATACGAGACCGGTCCGGGCGAACAGTCACAGTTCGACTGGAGTCCGTACACGGTATCTATCGGTGGAATACTTACAAAGATAATCGTCTTCTCATACATCAACGGCTTCAGCCGGTATCAGGTGTTCCAGGTGTCACTCTCCGAAGACCAGGGAGCGGTGTTCGATGCATTGGAGGAGAGCTTCATGGCATCGGGCGGCGTACCACAAAGGCTTCAGACCGACAACGCCAGAGTGTTCGTTAAGAACCCATCGAAGAACAACTTCCAGTGGAATGAACGGTATCTCAATTTCTGCGGACACTACGGCTTTGAACCCACGAGGTCACTGCCGAGACATCCATGGAGCAAAGGGAAAGTAGAGAAGCCGTTCCGGTATCTCGAAGACCACTTCATAGCCGGAAGCTCATTCGAAGACTTTGAAGACCTGCAAAGAAGGCTCAAGGACTTCGAGCATGTGGTGAATACCAGGGTACACTCAACTATCAAGACGACTCCCGAAGAACTCGCTATCAAAGACCGGGAGGCGTTCTCTCCTCTTCCTGAGTTCCGGTACGTGGGCATAAAGGAAGAAGTCCGCAAAGTCAGCTTCGATTGTCTCCTGTCGTTTGGTGGAAGCCGGTACTCCGCTCCGTGGATGTTTGCCGGCAAACAGGTCTGGGTGAAGGCGGCCAGAGGATACTACCTTGAGATTTACTCCCAGACCAACAAACTCGTCGCCCGCCATAAGCTGTCTATGCAAAAAGGGGCTATTGTAATCGAAAAAGCACATTACCGGGGCAATAATAGGATGGACGGAAGCTTTGACCGACTGAGCGAACTGTTCAGGAAAGACTTCCCCGGTAAGGAACTCTTCCTCGAAAAGCTTCGGGCACAGAAGCGGATAAACAGCCATCGCCATCTCTTCCAGTTCCTCGAGCTGGCAAAGATCTATGACAAAGAAGACATGGAAAGTGCCATTAATATTTGTTTCGAGTACAACGTCTTCAACGCGAACTTCATCGCCGGCTTTCTGGAGAAGAACCACAGACCGGCTAAAATCACCGATGCCGATCTTGCCGTGGGG
>JAJYRM010000157.1 GCA_021794075.1 Bacteroidota bacterium
CATGACTCGAATTGTGGCGCCCGGAAGCGGCTGGAGATCATTCGCCGCCCGAACCTCGCCCGTGAGCTGATACTTCACAATCGGCTGCGCAATACCGGGTGCAGGAACCAGTGAAATCAGAAACATCGAAAATGCCCCGATAAGCCTCAGGCAATCATTCAAAGCCAGACCTTCAGTTGAGTTGCGGTCCGAAAATTTACTCAGAACTTAGCCTGTAACCTATACCGGATTCAGTGAGAATGATCCTGGGATTTGATGGATCGTCCTCGATCTTCTTCCGCAGCTGCCCGACGTAAACTCTCGTGTACTGTGTCTCCTCTGAGAAAGCGGGGCCCCACACCTGTTCGAGAATGAAGTTATGCGTCAGCACACGCCCAGCATTTCGGACGAAAAGGGCGAGGAGCGCATACTCAGTGGCGGTGAGTTTGACGTATTCTTTCCCCTTTTTCACACTCCTCGCTGTCAGATCGATCTGCAGGTCATGCACCGTGAATGCCGTCGTATCAAGCTGAGAGGGACGATGCCTCAGTGCGTTGCGGACACGCGCGAGGAGTTCGCCGGTCCGGAACGGCTTGGTCAGATAGTCGTCGGCGCCGGCGTCAAGACATGCTACGATATCGTTTTCCGCGTCGCGGACGGAGAGGACCAGAACGGGGACCTCCGACCATTCGCGGATTTTTCTAAGGACCTCAACGCCGTCGATGTCCGGCAGGCCGAGATCGAGGATTATAACCTCGGGGCGCTCTGATGCAGCTTTGGCAATTCCTTCTTTACCAGCGCCGACCAAGCGCACCGCGTAGCCATCCGATTCGAGTGTAAGCTCCAACAGGCGGCGTATCTGCGCCTCATCGTCAATAACGAGTATGACCGGTTTCTCGCTCAGATTATCTCCTCCGTGCTGTTTTTTACGGCCTCAGTAATGGGAAGCCTGACGACGAACTCCGCGCCGCCATCGGTGCGATTTCGCGCGGTTATCGTGCCATGGTGCGCCTCTATGAATCCCTTCGCGATCGTCAACCCCAATCCTGTTCCGCCCGATTTTCCATTTTGAGCTCTGTAAAATTTTTCGAACACTTTGTTTAAGTCCTCACGCGGAAGGCCCGGCCCATTATCAGCAACCGAGATCACGCATGTCTCTCCCTCTTCAAGATAAGACCTTATTGATATGTCGGTTCCAACAGGCGTGTGGAGGGCCGCGTTGTGTACGAGATTTGTCAGCGCCTGCTCGATAAGCCCAAAGTCGAGCTTCATAAGAGGAACTTCATCGGAAACATCTACAGACACGGCATGACCGTCAAGCTCCCTTTCGAGATTCTTCAAAGCATGATTTAGCACGTCCCGAAGGTCGCACCAGTCCATCTTCGGTTGGATCATTCCGGATTCCAGTCTCGTCATGTCGAGCAGGTTGGCCACAAGCCGGTTAAGCCTCTCAGCGGCTACATGAATCTCCTTCACGTTTTGTTCGCGCAAACCGGTAGCGTTTGCCGACTCGCGGCCGAGGAGATTCTCCGACACACCCAGGATTGTCGCGATTGGCGTTCGGAATTCATGTGAAATGGAATCAAAGAGCGTCTTGTAGAGTCTTTCCGATTCGGCGACAACGATGGACTTCCTGTTGACATCGTTCAGAAGTTCGCGTTCAATGGCGGAGGTTATCTGTGAAATAAAATTTTCGAGAAGCGATTCCTGGTCGACGGACAATTCCTCGTCCTCGGCAAACTTCACGCCGATGACGCCGAGCGGATAGCGAGGGCCGGACATGGGGAAATAAGTAGCCTGTGAAAAAGGAAGAGTGTCGGTATTCTTGCCTGCTTTCTTCTCGTTCCAGTAAACCCACGCGGCGACGCTCGATTCCTTGACGTCAGGTTTGAACGAACTGGCGGGGTGAGCTTTATTCGCCATCTCCCCTTCGGCATCACCGAGGATGAACGCAACATCCGCATCGAAATACTTCTTGATGTTCGCCGCCGCTGTCGTTATCACTTCATCCTGCGAATGTGCAGACGACAAATCCTTGGTCAGCCCGAAAAGCGCCGAGGTCCTCGCTTCCCGCTGCCGGATGATCTTCTCTCGCTTTCTCACACGCGCGGAGAGAACCCCGGTCACGGTGGCCACCACAAAGAACATAGCCACCAGAAGAGTGTCCTCAAGGTTGCTGATTGAAAATGTGAAGTGCGGCGGGATGAAGAAGAAATCCCACGATAAGGCGCCGGTTGCGGCGGCCAGTACGGTCGGACCCGGCCCGACTTTCAAAGGGAGAAGCGAAACGACGAGCAGGAGAATGAAGGACACGGTTCTGTATCCGATGAAACCCTGGAACGGGAAACACACGAGAGCGGCGGCAAAGACAAGGAGGAACGCGGTCAAATACTGTAGGGCGCTCGATTGTGGCCTCGGGATAACAGATTGGATCCTCCTCTTCGAACGGCTCCCCTCCTGGCCGACTATATAAATATCAAGATCGTTGCTTCGTTGCATCAGGTCGTCGATCAGCCGGGCTGCCCTGGAAAAGATATAGCGATCAGGTTTACCCACGAGTATCTGGCTGGCGTTCTGCTCACGTGCCACACGGATAAGCGCATCCGCGATATCGACTCCGGAAGTCGTAACGACCTCCGCACCAAGCTCCCTTGCGAGCTTTATGTTCTTCGCGAGTTGGTCGCGCTGTTCCTCGGACAGCTTATCCGACTTGTCGACGTAAACAACGACCCATGACGCGTCCATCGTGTGAGAGACTCGTCTCGCCCACCTGACAACAGATACCGAATGTGGGCTTGGGCTGATAGCCGCGATGAGCCTCTGGCCGGATTTCCATGGGCTTGATATGTTTTGTCCACGCCTGTATTCACGCATCTGGCGGTCCACACGCTCGGCAGTAACGCGCAGGGACATTTCTCGTAAAGCCGAGAGATTCCCTTCCTTGAAGAAGTTCTCGACGGCCTGCCTGGATCGCTCGGCGGTGTAGACTTTACCCTCCTTCAGACGCTTGAGAAGCTCGTCCGGCGAGATGTCGATTACCTTTATCTCATCGGCGGCGTCAAAAACTGAATCTGGAACAGTTTCTCTTACAATGCTACCGCTTATTTGGGAGACCGTGTCGGCCCTGCTTTCAAGATGCTGGACGTTCAGTGTCGTATAAACGTCGATGCCGTTGGAAAGGATCTCCTGCACATCCTGATAACGCCGCGCATGACGGCTCCCCGGCGCATTCGTGTGAGCAAGCTCATCGACCAGAACGACTTTCGGCTTCCTGGCAAGGATTGCGTCGATGTCCATCTCTTCAAGCTCAGCGCCGCGATAATCCATCTTCTTTCGTGGAACTACCTCCAGGCCGAGTACCAGCTCTGCTGTCTCCATTCGTTTGTGAGTCTCTATATACCCCACCACAACATCAACGCCTCTTGCCACCGCATCCCGAGCCTCGCTTAGCATGGCATAAGTCTTACCGACCCCTGCGCACATCCCGAAGAAGATCTTGAGCTTCCCTTTTCCGTTCTTCTCATCCTCCTTCTTCAATGCCTTCAGGAGTTCGTCGGGATTCGGCCTATTATCTTCAAACTCTGACATGACACCTCAATTTAGATTCTTTTCGGTATAATCTCACGCCCACATCGCCTGGTACGACATGAAGTTACTATATGGAAAGCAACTCGTTCCAAAGCGATCAATCCAAACCATTATCTCAATTCTCTCGAATCATCGGATTTGATCGAGATTCCTAATCTGCCTGAAGATAATCTTTAACCCTAAAGATATCTTAAAACGACGATAGCCAGATCTATCAGCTTCACCGTGATGAATGGCACGATCAATCCGGCAATCACTATAAAAATCGATCCGGCATTCGGTAAGCGACCGGATTCATATCGCCGCCCGTTCAAATACCTTCTGACAATGAATAGGAGCACGGCAAAAAGAATCGCCGTGAATATTAACATATCTATTATTGCGGAGTGCGCCGATGAAAGTCCAATGAAATTTAGCCATGGAATTATCCCGGCGATTTCTCTCCTGCCATACAGAGTCGCCAGGAGTGGGAACAGAACGAGAAGACTCATTGATACCGTTACACACGCTGCAAAGTATATGATCAATTTTTCAACCTGGCACAGGCACCTCCCTGTTTCAATTGCGTTTATCAGCCTGTTCGGCCTTCCGTTAAGTCCTATTGCGTTCGAAAAGCCATCCGGCATCTCCGCTCCCCCATCGACTACAAAGCAGAGATTTGCATCCTTTGCCACCGGCGGCATTTCACGACTATCTCCGGCAACAGCTACAGCTCTCCCCGAGGATTGCTCGCTCTGGATCTTAGCCAGCTTGTCTTCGGGCCTGACGCCACAGAAGAGAGTTGGCGCTCCGATAGCCGCGGCACAATCCTCGGCTCGATCTGAACTTGCCGAAAGTACGGTCGTCAGACCCAGGTCGCGTATTTTCTGCGCGGGGAAAGAAAGGAGGCCCGTCTTGAAATCGTCTCCGGAAGAGTCGTCATCGGACAAGCTTGTGCCGCTCAGAACACTCCCCTTAGCGCTTTGCCTGTTGAAAGTAACGACTTCTTTCTCTTCAAGTATCAAAACATTTACGTCGGCGGCAGACTCCAGAGCGTTTATGCTAGCTGGCATTACTTTCTTCTCGACAAGTTGACAAACCGCGCACACGGCGGCCGTATCAAGAAGCTCCGCGGCTGTAAACGGGAGAGCGCATACCAAGATTGAGACTACCGCAGGGGTTCTAATCAATGCGCTCAACAAATGGTTAGCCGGTGGTAAATCTTTTTCCGTCAGGAAAGGGAGTGCCATGACCGCGGCAGAGACACCCGACACCAGAAGCCAAAGCGGAACAGCCATCTTCTTTTCGTCGGATGTCATTTGGTATTTTATTTTCTTTACCGTGGAAGCGGCCCTATCGAGGATGACCTTCCGTCCGCGTGCCGCCACGCGAACCACGATGCGCCCGCCGAGAACGGTCGTCCTGGCGAATACTGCACTCCACTCTCCGCCGCTTTCGCGCAGTACCGGCGGGGACTGGCCAGTGATCGCCGATTCATCAACGATGGCTGTTCCCTGGACGATTATACCGTCGGCAGGGATCATTTCATTAGTCTCACACAAAACCAAATCGCCATTTCGGAGAGAAGTAACAGGGACTGGATATTCACCTCCATTGAGCGTCTTCCTTGCAATTAGCGACCTGGCATCTGGGGCCATTCCATCCGCAGATGTAATTGAATGAATTTTTACCAGAGCTTGCGAAGCTATTGTCTCTGTTAGTATTAACCCTATCATGACAGTCACGGTGACATTGAAGCCGGTTAGACGCGTTGACGTCAAGAAAAGAGAAAACGAAGATGCCGCCGCGCCTAATAGAAGAGCGAGCCGACCAGGGTTGCCTGCTACTTTCCCGGGACTAAATCCTAACATGCACTCTGCGACGATTCGTCTCGTCTTCCCCACGAGATTTTCAGTGAAGCGAATCCAGCGCGATGTTAAGTTCGAGTACATTGACCCTCGGATCTCCCAGGAAACCAAGCTGAGGTTTTACTATATGAGACTTCACAAGTTTCTGCAACTCCACGGTCTGCAGGCTGTCAAAACCTCTCGCGCGGGCGACGCGATCGATTTGGAGTTCTGCCGACTCGGGGCTTATGTCCGGATCGAGACCGCTCCCAGACGCGTAGAGCATGTCCGGCGGTACTTTGGTATTTGGCGAGAGGCCGTTCAGCCTGATGAATTCACTCCTTCTCAATTCAACCAGTTTCTTCAGCGTGTCGCTCGTCGGCCCGTAATTGCTTCCACCGGACGGCAGCGGATTATAACCGATCGCCGAAGGACGCGGCCAGAAATATTTATCGCTCGTAAAATTCTGTCCGATCAGCTTTGAACCCACAAGCTTGCCGTTTATCCTGATCATGCTCCCATTCGCCTGTTCAGGAAACACGATTTGACCTATTGCCGTCATGACGAGCGGATATATGAGTCCCATGAAGACCGTCATCACGAGAAGCATTTTCAATGAATTCCAAAGATGCGTTTTCATTTTATCACCGTCAAACAATCTTGAGAGCGTTGATAATTATATCTATTAGTTTGATCCCAATGAACGGCGCCACGAGTCCGCCGAGTCCGTAGATAAGGAGGTTCCTCCTCAAGACGGCGCTTGCGCCGACCGGTCTGTACTTCACGCCTTTAAGCGCCAGCGGGACGAGGAGAATAATGATTATGGCGTTGAAGATGACCGCGCTAAGTATGGCGCTTTGCGGCGAGCCCAGGTGCATAATGTTCAGCGCCGCGAGCGGGCCTACCGGCTTGCCGAACGCGTAAAGAGCTGCGGTCATGGCAGGTATTATCGCGAAGTATTTCGACACGTCGTTCGCGATGCTAAAGGTCGTGAGAGCGCCGCGAGTCATGAGAAGCTTCTTGCCGGTCTCCACAACTTCGATGAGCTTCGTCGGGTTGCTGTCGAGGTCGACCATGTTGCCGGCCTCACGCGCTGCCTGCGTTCCGCTGTTCATGGCGATACCGACATCGGCCTGTGCCAGCGCGGGGGCATCGTTCGTGCCGTCACCGATCATTCCGACAAGATGTCCGTTCGCCTGCTCCGCGCGGATCCTGCCGAGCTTATCTTCCGGCTTCGCCTCGGCAATGAAGTCGTCGACGCCCGCTTCTGCGGCAATCGCCGCGGCGGTGAGTGCGTTGTCGCCGGTGATCATGACTGTCTTGATGCCCATCTTCCGTAGCTGGGCGAACCTTTCCTTGATTCCCCCCTTTACGATGTCTTTCAGCTGCACGATTCCGAGCACGTCCCCGTTCTCGACGACGACGAGCGGTGTGGAGCCCGCACGGGCTATTTCTTCGAGATTCTTCTGAACCGATTGAGGAAAGTTCTTTCCGAGTTCCGTCACATACTTCTTTATTGCCTCTCCCGAACCTTTTCTTATGGAGCGCGGCCCGATCCCGTCGGTTGCGGGGATTTCGACGCCACTCATCTTCGTTTGCGCCGAAAATGGGATGAACGTAGCGCCGACATCACGCACTTCCTTCGCACGCATGCCGTACTTCTCCTTAGCGAGGACAACGATGGATCTTCCCTCCGGAGTCTCGTCTGCGACCGAGGAGAGCTGTGCCGCGTCTGCGAGACGTTCGACAGGAATAGCGGGGGCAGGAATGAAGTCGCTCGCCATCCTGTTGCCGAGAGTTATGGTGCCGGTCTTGTCGAGGAGAAGTACATCGACGTCTCCCGCCGCCTCTGCTGCACGTCCGCTCGTCGCGATAACGTTTTTTCTGATGAGGCGGTCCATGCCGCTTATTCCGATGGCGCTAAGAAGTCCGCCTATCGTTGTCGGGATAAGGCAGACAAGGAGCGACGCGAGGATCGGAAGTGTTATATATGGCCTCACGGAAATGCCGGAAGCCTTCCCGCTGTACATCATGAACGGAGGGAAGGTCGAGACCGCAAGAAGGAAGACGATAGTCAGAGCCGAAAGTAGTATAGTCAACGCTATCTCGTTCGGCGTCTTCTGGCGCTTCGCGCCTTCAACAAGCCCGATAATCTTATCCATGAAGGTTCCGCCCGGCTCGGCGGTGACGCGGATTACTATGCGGTCGCTGAGTACCTTTGTCCCGCCTGTCACGGCACTTCTCTCCTCGCCGCTTTCTCGAATGACGGGTGCGGACTCACCCGTGATCGCCGACTCGTCA
>JAJYRM010000031.1 GCA_021794075.1 Bacteroidota bacterium
GTCTTGAAATCCTTCTTCGAGTATTTGACTATCCTCATTTTGCAGTGTGACGAATTGATGGACGGGGGTATAGCCCAGGTGTACGAGCCAGCCGCCATGCCGGACGAAGCGATAAGGTTCCACTTTTTCCCGTCATCCGCAGAGTATTGCAGGAGAACAATGCCGGTCGAGTCCTTTGTAACGTCCCACGAAATCGTCTGATCCGATCCTGCTGCAAGAAGTGAATTAGTGGCAGGCGATTTGATCTGTCCGAAAACATTCTTGTAGTCTAACCCTGTCATCGCGCAAACGAACAACAAGGAAGCAATTCCCATAAGCATGTTTTTCACGACTCATCCCTCCCAGTATTTCTAGCTGGACGCTCATTCCCGTTTTAATCCACATCGTATCAGCCCTAACGGTTCGCGGCGATGACTCGCTCTCTGTTATGCTCTTCTGCGGCCTGTCCCGATTGTCGAGCATACGTCTGCCTACAAACCTAGGTAAAGATAAGTACCTTACGTGAACTGACGCAAGTGAGGGGGGTCACATATTCGGCATTCGAGCGGGAGCAGTGATCCAGCAAAACGGTAATAAAACAGCGAATTTGCCGTTCCAGCGACGCTTTCGGTGAGGCAGCGAATGTTCTCAGTTCCTTTCGGGTTCTTCCTGGGCGGCTGTCAACTTGCCTCACCCTGGCTTCGCCAATCTTGCAATCACTTCTTCGGTCGGTTATTTTAGGCTGGCTCTTATGGCCGTCAGCTAATGGGAGCAAGATCCGGTTCAAATTATACATAAGGATAGTACACTTGACAGCATCCGACGCAAGAATGAATGATCTTCTAAGAAGCACTCATCGCAGATTCAACCCCTTGACGGGAGAGTGGATACTTGTAGCCCCCGGGAGAATCCAGAGGCCATGGCAGGGCAAGGTGGAGAAGGTCGCCGAGCCATCAAGACCGAAATACGATCCTTCCTGCTACCTTTGTCCGGGTAACGCGAGATCAAACGGGAAGAGGAACCCGGATTACTCGTCGACTTATGTCTTTGACAACGACTTTAGCAGTCTTTCGCACTCCACTCCGGAGGCGAAGGTTGATGAGAACGGCTTTCTGCTCGCGGAATCTGAGCGAGGAATTTGCCGGGTTATTTGTTTTTCGCCGCGCCACGACATCACGCTTGCGGAGATGAGTGAATCGGATATCGCGCGCGTCATCGCGACATGGAAGCATGAGTACGAGGAGCTTGGGAAGCTTTACGACGTAAATCACGTACAGATTTTTGAGAACAAGGGGGAGCTGATGGGATGCAGTAACCCTCATCCGCATTGCCAGATATGGGCAGAGAGCGCAATACCTGTCGAGCCTTCGAAGGAGATAGCGCGGCTTGAACAGTTCCTTCGGGAAAAAGGGAAATGTCTTCTTTGTGAGTATTTGGGATATGAGGTGAGGAGGGGTGAACGTTTGATTTATCAGAACGAAGGATTTGCAGCGGTCGTGCCGTTCTGGGCTTCTTGGCCTTTCGAAGTTATGATCCTCTCGAAAAGTCATCGCGCGAGTCTTGCCTCTTTCGATGATGCTGCCGTTCGTGATTTCGCGTCTGCGCTAAGGAACATCACCGTCAGGTACGATAACCTCTTCGAAGTACCCTTTCCTTACTCGTCCGGTATCCACCAGGCGCCGACTGACGGCGGTGATCACTCGTCTTTCCATTTCCACATGCATTTCTATCCACCGCTCCTCAGGTCCGCGACGGTGAAGAAGTTTATGGTGGGTTACGAGATGATGGCGAATCCGCAGAGAGATCTTACGGCAGAGCTTGCCGCAGAGAAACTGAGAAGTCTTCCCGCCATTCATTACAAAGATAAAAAATAGACAAACCTCGTTCTCCCCCGCCTGGCCGACAGACCTAATTAGTTAACCAGAAGTTCGGGCTCCATTCTGCTTTCCGTAGCTCCAAATATTACGGACGGATTCTTGCCGGAAACCTGGGTGAGCGCGCTGTCAAACGCAACGGGAAGTTCTGATGTCCTTCCTGGAGATCGGGGCGACGACAGCGGCCGACTCCTTTTCATCACTGCGGGGGGATATACTATTACACTATCCAAACAATTCTTTGACATAACGCGGTGACTCCTCTGCCAACTTCATTGGAATTGATGCACAAGAAAGTCCCAGATGAAATTCAATATGACATGGGAAGTGTCTTCGCTGATTGCGGTCATCCTTTTGACATCGCCGCCGCTTAGCGCCCAGCAGTTCGGCGGATTCGTTTCTTTTCAGCCGCGCGAAATCACCCCGGGCGCTTATTTGGAATTCTCATCGGGAAGAGTGGCCTACAGATGGTCGATGGGAGTTCCGGTTATGCTCCACGACATCCACAACGGTGGTAGATCAAACCTTTCGTTCTGGTCTCTGTATATGGCTGGAATAATTGGTGTTGAGTACCTGACGGCGGGCGACTTCGAGATCCAAGCCGATTCGTCGGGCCTGACTCTGCCCGGCATAGTTCTTCTCGTTTTCCCGGCAGTTTCAAACGGAATGCTGAGTTACAACCTCCTCGGTAAGTCGGTCTCGGAAGAGTCAGGAGTTCAGATCGCCCCTTTTATCGGTTGGGATACACAACTCTTTGAGATGAGGAGTCTACAGTGGGTGAGGTTTGCGCCGTACGCCGGGATTTCATTTAATAGGGCTTTTGGCTCTACCTCAAAGGGGAAAAAACATTGGTCCGTGGGGCTCAGTCTGGGTGTCCGGGAGGACTTTGATTTTGTCGGACGCACCGAGAAGCGACTCGCTGCATTCGTTTCATTCGAAGCTACAATTCATTAGTTGTGTAAAAGGCATCTCAGGACAAGAAGGTAAACACGAGATAAAATATCAACTAATCGGGGGCAATTATGTTTGCAGGCGGTGTGAAACGGGCCGGTAACTTCTTTTCTGAAGCAAGTATTTTCGATCTTCATGCTGAAATTTGCGACTATCTCCCCAAACAGAGAAGAAGGGAGTTCGAGAGGGCCTGGGTCGTCAACAACCTTCTTGTAGGCGCGAAGAAGAGACGGCGTCTGGAAAGGAAACTCGGATGCACGCTTCCGGCGCTTATCGACATCACGCCTACTGAGAAGTGCAATCTGAACTGTCTTGGTTGCTACGCGCTGAGTTACAGCCGGAGCACAGAGATGACTGCTGACCAGGTCAGACTCATAATCGGGCAGGCCCGCGAGCTAGGCATCTTTCTAATTGGGCTTCTTGGAGGAGAGCCTTTCGCGAGAAAGGACCTTTTGAGCGTCGTCGAAGAAAATAAGGATATGGCATTCAGAATATCCACGAACGGGACGATGTTGGATCGAGAAATAATCGACGCGCTGAAAAGGTGTGGCAATCTAGTGACCTTTTTTAGTCTCGAAGGGTTCGAACGGGAGACGGATAGCTGGCGAGGGGACGGTGTCTACAGCCAGATTATGGAATCTATGGCTCGGCTGAAACAACAGCGAATATTGTTTGGCTTTTCAGCCTTGTTGCACAAGAACAACGTGAGAACTGTCGTATCGAATGCGTTCCTTGACTCCATGCGCGATGCGGGATGCAAGTTCGGACTATTCTTCCCTTACGGTCCGGCTGGTGACAGCGCTCGATATGAACTGAGGCTGGACGAAGATGAGATCGCGGAAAATTTCAAGAGGCTCGACGCGCTTTCAAAGAATTACACGATGCTCCTCGTAAAGGAAGGATACACCGCGCCGGGGGAGTCCGACAATTACGTGGTGGAGAAAGGCTGCCGCGCCGGTGTCACCATCAATATCACGCCTGAGGGAAATGTTGAGCCGTGCAACGGGATACAATTTTATTCCGAGAACGTTTTCCTGTCGGGTCTGAAGAGCGTATTCACTTCTAAATTTTACAATGACATTTACGGGTGCGTCCGCAGATACAACGGCAGGTGCGTCTCCATCTTCCAGCCCAAGGAAGTCTTGCGGATCATCGAAGAGAACGGCGCCATGGGGAGTTATCCGCGTTCGCTCCCGACCTATCGGAGATACGCAACCTGTTATCCAGAGCTTCCATCAAAACGGTCGACCAAAAAAGTCGTTGAGGAGAAACAATCATGAAAAATCCATTTGCGGGCGTAATGAATAGGACAGCCCTTCATGGCTGGATCGGCAAAAACCGGAACTTACTTATGGTGCGCAGACGGCTGACCCATCAGCTCCCGTCCAAATACCGGCGGGCTTTCTATCGCACATGGGTGCTGTCTCACATGGGGGTAAGGAGAAGACATCTCCGCCTACCCGCAGGCACGCTGACGCCTCTGACGATAAAGATGTCCCCTACAATGAGGTGCAACTTGAAATGTCTCGGATGCTTCGCCGGAAATCATACGGATCACGATGACATGAAATTTGAAACAATGCAAAGTATAGTGGAGCAGGCTGAGGAAATCGGCATACCGTCAATCGGGATTCTAGGCGGTGAACCTTTTCTCTTTCCAAAGATATTCGATCTTTTCAAAGATCATAAGAACATTGGTTTCTATATCGCCACAAACGGAACGCTCGTAACGGAAAATATCGTGGAGAAACTGAGCGAACTCCCTCACGTGATAACTGCATTCAGTGTCGACGGATTTGAGGATGTGAACGACAAATTCCGCGGCCGCGGTGTGTTCCGGAAGATCGTCAGCGCGATGAAACTAATGAAGGCCGGCGGGGTGGCGTTCGGCTTCTCGACTACCGTGCACAAGAGAAACATGGATGAAGTCATCTCGGCTAGATATCTCGACTTCATGATAGAGTGTGGATGTCTCTTTGGAGCTTTCCTTCCTTATGTGCCTGCCGGAAGCGATCCAGCTTACGACCTGGTTTGTAGCAATCAGGACGTAAACGATTATTACATGAAACTCGACGAGATTCTTGCAGAAAGGTCTCTCCTTGTTTTGAAGGAGGGGTACAGTGATGGGACATTCTTGAATTCCGGCTGCGGCGCCGGGCATACGCTCCACATCACACCGAGCGGCGAGGTGGAACCGTGCAACGGCATTCAGTTCCATAAGGATAACATACTAACGTCGAGATTGAGAGACATTTATGCCTCACCATATTTCACAGATATCAGGAAGTTGCATCCGGAAGGTCACCGTGAATGCCTCGTCATAGCCAGACCTGGCGAAGTGATGGAGGTAGTAAGGAAGCATGAGGCTATCGAAACTCACAAGAATGCTATGAGACATCTTGAAGATTATGTCTCGACTATGGAAAGGAGAGCGTAACGGAAATTATTCAAGCGACTGAATCCCATTTGACGCGTAGGAGGCTTGCGATGAAAATACTACTTGCATCTCCAATGAAACCTTACCCTCCATTTGTAAACGGAAGGGACAACCTTCATCTGAACTACGGTAATTGCACCTATGGCCAGGACATTTTCTCCGTCCCTACGTCGATGCATTTCTACGGACTCCATCTTATCGCGCAGAATGTCGGCGTGCCTTCAACAGTTTTGGAACATCCTACCAAACGGATGTTTAGTAGGGAAATCCGAAAAGGATATGATGTAGTTGGAATATCTTTCAACCTTCCGTTTTTCAGCCGTGTCCTGAGGATGGCGCGGATGGTGAAAGATATTTCGCCGGGGTCAAAGATTGTACTGGGCGGACCGGGAGTGCAGTGCTTCGCGCGATCAACGGGGAAGGAGAAAGAGCTCCTTTCCATCGTTGACGGTGTGTGTCATGGAGATGGGGTTCGCTATATGCGGGAGATGCTTGGCGAAGATGCGGATAAGCCGATCCGGCAGGATCTTCCGCTGGGAGCGATCGTACCGTTTCGGCAGAAATTCCTAACTCAGTCATCCGCCACATTGATAAGCAGACTCGGCTGTTCTAACGGTTGCGACTTCTGCGCCGCATCGGCATTCTTCGATCATCGCAGAATACAGATTGCCGACCCGAAGGAATTGTTTATTGCCATCAGAGCTTACCTCGAGAAGTACAATGTTTCGTCCGCGCGCATTCTCGACGATAACTTCCTGAACGAACCTGAATATGTCCGGGAATTCGGAAGGCTCCTGATGAACGATCCTCTTTGCCGGAAAAGGAATTTCACCTTTTGCACCTTCTCCAGCCTTGAGACAATTTCACGATACGACTATGAGGAGCTCGTAAGGTACGGCCTATCTGGAGTGCTGATAGGATATGAATCGAAATTCGTCGACAAGTTGTCGCCGCGAGTGGGAAAGAAACTAAAGAACTTCAATTCCCATCGTATGACGGCTGATCTCCTCGATCACGGTATATTCATCGAAGGGTCGATGATTTTGGGTTGGGACTTCCAGAGTCCGGAAAACATAATGGAAGACATCGATGATTACGTTTCGCTCGGCGCGACAATGGACCAGATAGTACCTCTGATCCCTCTCCCAGAAACTCGCATGTGGAGGCAACTCGAGAGTGAAGGGAGGCTTTTCAACGACCTGTCGTGGGATACAGCGGGCTTTTATTCAAAGTGGCACACTTTCAAGAACTTCACTCATGAGGAACTGTGGAAATATGGAGAC
This sequence comes from Bacteroidota bacterium, assembly GCA_021794075.1. Taxonomy (GTDB): domain Bacteria; phylum Bacteroidota; class Ignavibacteria; order Kryptoniales; family JAKASW01; genus JAKASW01. Next base: position 6,525 of record JAJYRM010000031.1, read on the forward strand.
GTCGCGCTGAAGAAGGCTTACGGTACCTTGGGGCCGACCTATTTGAGATATTTCGACGTTCAGCTTAGAGGATACCGGAAATTCAGGAATTCAACCGACGCGCGTCTAAGAGAAGTTGCCGCGATGCATCGGCAGGAATGCGAGGGGCTCTATCCGATCTTCGCCACTTGCAGAATGTTCGCGCCGAACAGCATGGTGCGGGAGAAGGTGAAGAGCTTGAGGCAGGCATATCTTTCTGAATTCGGTTCACCTTCTCTTCCAAATCGGTTGAAGGCAAAGATGCTGGTTGGGATCGGAGCAGGATCATGGTTTAGGAACCGGCTGGTCAGGGAAAGAGCCATCCAGCCGAAGAGCGAGGTGTATACATACAAAGGGGCATCAGTAGAAATTCTCTAATCGAATCGTACCGGACTTCGTGATCGTTCGCAAAGTCAGATTCTGGAATTCTAACGACGGGCCGGGGCGACCGCATATCAGTTGGCAAATCGAGTTATTGTTTTTCTGAATAATGCTTTTGCCGCTATTCGAAACTGCCGAATCACAACAGAACAATGGGAATTTGCCGATAGCTCCTGTTGTTCCCCTTAAAGAGTGCGTGCGTGAAGGTCTTCAAAGCCATCTAAGAAGGAGAGATCGTGGCGAACAACAAGAGGGAGGGGACAAATAGGGAGGGAGGCCCGGCTTCGCCGGAGATCGAGAAATTCCGTCAGCTCATTCACATGTCGCCCGATATGATAGCGATCCATTCGCGGGGGATAATAAAATATATGAATCCATCGGGCATAAGGATGCTCGGTTACAAAAGAGCCCTCGATGTGATAGGCCGCCCAATAAGCCAATTCCTACACCCTGATGACAGGCCCATGGTAGCGAAAATGCTTAAGAATCTGTATTCGAAGAACAAGAAAAGGGAAGGTTACAGGTTCCGATTTATGCGGCCGGATTCCTCGGCAATATATTTGGAAATTTCGTCGGCTCCAATATCAAGGTCCGATCCGGATACCCGTCAGGTCTTGGCGCGCGATATCACAGAGAAAGTCAAAGCCGAAGAGACTCTTCGCGCGAGTGAAGAACTCTTCCGGCTATTCGTTCAAGGTGTCGAAGGATACGCGATGTACACAATGGACCGGTTGGGAAACATTACCACTTGGAACCTTGGAGCGCAGCGCCTAAAGGGATACAGAAAGGGTGAGATAATTGGAAAGAACTTTTCCGTATTTTTTCTTCCGGAAGAGGTCTCTGCCGATAGGCCCCGGCACCTCCTTAGAAAAGCAGAGAAGGAGGGGCAAGTAGAAGAGGAAGGTTGGAGAGTGCGCAAAGACGGATCATGTTTCTGGGCGGGGACGCTTCTGACGGCTATGCGGGACAGCAGCGGAAGGCTCAAGGGTTTCTCGAAAATTACAAGAGACCTCACGGATGAGAAGTCTGCGACGGACCATCTTATAAAAGAAGTTCAACAGTTGCAGGCGGTATTCGACAGGAGCCACGCCGTGATGTTCATGAAAGATCTTTCGGGGAAATATATCCGGGTTAACGGACAATTTGAAAGGTCGTTCGGAATGAAAGCCGGCGAGATTTTAGGGAAGACAGACAGAGAAATATTCCCTCCGGACCAGGCTAATGAATTCGGGCAGCATGACAGGAAGGTCATCGAATCACGGCTCCCCTTGGTTTTCGAGGAAACCGCGCGGTACAGGGACGGAATCCATACGGGGCTCGTGGTGAAGTATCCTCTCACTGACGAAAGAAGGGCGATTTATGCAACCGGCGGAATAGTGACGGATATTACTCATCTAAAACAGAACGAAGAACTGTTACGCACTACTAATAGGAAGCTGGAAGCAGTTCTAAACGCCGTTCCTCTTGCTATTATCACGGTTGATAGCGGAGGGAGGATAATAAGCTGGAACAGGGGCGCTGAAGAAATGTTCGGCTGGACAAAAACGGAAGCGGTCGGAAAAGTGTTCCCGGCAGTTCCGCGATCCGGTCTCAGGGATTTTCTCGGCACAATTAGCCGCGGGTTCAAAGGAGAATCGTTCGTCGGTCATAGGGAACGGCTGAAGAAGGATGGCACGACCATAGACGCAAGTATTGCCTACGCGCCCGTAATGGATTCCGACGGACGAATCGAGAGCGTGATAATCGTGATTGACGACGTTTCAGAAAGAATGCGGGCCGAAAGGGAGCTTAAGAAGTCGCACGAGAAATTGCGGAATATGTCGCGGAGGCTCGAATCGATACGGGAACAGGAAAAGAAGAGAATTGCCCTGGAGATACATGATGAGCTGGGGCAAATGCTCACCGCGCTGAAAATGGACTTGAGCGTCATGCAGGAGGGTGTCTTTACCGATAAAAAGACGAACCGTTCTGAAATGACGCGACAGCTCGTTTCTTCAGTGAAACTGATAGACAACGCCATCGACACTGTCCGGAAGATCGCGGCGGATTTGAGGCCCGGGATACTGGACCATCTCGGATTGGAAGCCGCTGTATCGGATTTGGGAAAGTCATTCGAGAAAAGGGCTGGAATTAATTGCAATGTTGAGATGAAACTCGGCGGCATGAAATTGAGTCCGGAAGAATCCATAGCGCTTTACCGTATAGTGCAGGAGTCTCTCACCAACGTTGCGCGGCATTCGAAGGCGACGCTTGTAAGCATCAAGGCGGCCCGCGAGAAGAGCGTACTCTTGATGGAGATCAGCGACAACGGGAAGGGGATCAGCAGCACACAAGTGTCCAGCCATTCTTCGTTGGGAATTTTCGGAATGCGCGAGCGTGCCGAGGCGCTCGGAGGCTCTTTTTCGGTGGGTTCCGGCGAAGGAGGTGGTACCGTGGTACGCGTTCGCCTTCCACTCGGCCGGACAGGAGATGCACTTCATATTTGAGTGACAGAACCCAGGACTAGCCAATCATGAAGAAGATAAATGTTTTCATGGTCGATGACCACGAACTGATACTTGAAGGAATTCGGAAGACCCTGAGCTTATTTCCCGAAATTGTGATTACGGGGGAAGCTCGATCGGCGGAAGAGCTTCATGGCGAGGCGGTCGACAAGAGCGCCGACATAATCCTTCTCGATATCGACCTGCCCGGGAGAAGCGGCTTCGAAGCGCTTGCTGATGTAAAAACTCTCTTTCCGCGGGCCCGAGTACTCTTTCTTAGTATGTTTCCGGAAGACCAGTTTGCGGTGAGGGCGCTGAAGGCGGGAGCCCATGGGTACGTCACGAAGAAAGCTGTCGCCCAGGAGCTTGTTGACGCAATAAGAACCATTGCTGCCGGGAAGAAATATCTTAGCCCGGGGGTAGAGCAGCAGCTCCTTCAGGAAATCGGCTACAATCGAGAAAGGAGCCCGCTGGAAACACTATCTGACAGAGAATTGTCCGTGCTTAGACTTATCGCAAAAGGTAAATCGGCGGGGGCCATCGCCTCTCAACTATCCCTGAGCGTGAATACGGTTACGACTTACAGAAGGAGGCTCCTGAAAAAACTCGATATGAAAACGAACGCCGAACTGGTCCGTTTCGCTCTGGAGAACAGAATCATCATTTGATCCCCTTATCGGATCCCCTTTTCACATTCCGCCAACAACGACTCCCAACCTGAATCCTCCTCGTTTGTACTTTCTGTGAGTGTGTAAATTGGCGCCAATCCTCGTCAACATTATTGTGACTTCACGTTCATGCTCTCGGGGACATGTGCCAGTCTCCGATAAAGTGTATGTTGCAATCAGGCAGCAAAGTCAACCGGACGAACTTGGAATGTTGAGAGTATTCATAATCGATGATTCGCCGATAATCAGGGAACGGTTGAAGAAAATGATGAACTCATTGGGGGATATAGAAATAGCCGGCGAGTGTTCCGGTTATCGCGAATCGGTTTTAGAGATCAGCCGTACTCGTCCGAACGTTCTCTTTGTTGACATAAAGATCGTCGGGGGGAGCGGAATCGATCTTCTGTTGGAGGTGGAAAAGAAAAAATGGAACATGATTAAAATAGTTCTATCTAACTACTGCACTCCGGCGTACCGAAACGCCTGCATGATGGCGGGAGCGGATTATTTTTTCGACAAGTCTATGGATTACGTAAAGCTGAGGCGAATCATTCGGAAATTAGCTGCTGCCGCATCATCGTACCAAGTTGAGGAAAAGTTACGCACGGGCTCCCGAAAGGAGCGGCATTGACATATCATAAAGGAGAAACCGGAAAAGTGACACGGTCCGCGCTCGGCGGGAAGCGAGCAAGTGTCTCCGATCAGATAACAGGTACAGAAGAACAGTACCGCATCTTGTTCGACTGTAATCCAAACCCGATGTGGGTATATGACCAGGAGACTCTCCGGTTTCTGGTAGTCAACGACGCGGCCGTATATCATTATGGCTATTCACGGGACGAATTCCTAAGCATGACCATACGGGACATCCGTCCGCCAGAAGATCTGGCCAGGCTGGATGACAATCTGCGTCTCACGTTGGTTTCTCCTATAGACGATGCCGGCGTCTGGCGGCATCGAGCGAAAGATGGGAAGCTTTTTCGTGTGCACGTTACGTCGCACGAGGTCCCGTTCGGCGGCAGGAAAGGGAAGCTTGTCCTTGCGCAAAACCTCACCGCTCAAATAGAAGCGGAGGAAAGGCTCTCCACGACACTTGAAAGAGAAAAACGGTACCGCGAAGAGGCGGAAAAAGTCAACCGCCGTCTTGCCTTTCTCCTCGAAGCAAGCACGACACTTTCCGAATCCCTTGATTTCCAGGAGCGTCTGAAGACGGTTGCCGGACTGGCGGTTCCGAGAATAGCAGACTGGTGTGCGGTGGATATCATTGAGAACGACGGAACGCTTGCGCGGCTTGCGGTCATTCACTCTGATCCGCGTATGGTCGAATATGCCTTCGAGCTTCAGAAACGGTACCCCTACCAGCCTGGCGCCATGTCCGGATTACCGGGCGTTCTGAGGACTGGACGTACAGAGATAATCAACGACATCCCGGACGAACTGCTCGTGGCGCGTGCCAAGGATGAGGACGACCTTCGAATATTCAGGATACTCGGTCTCAAGGCTGTCATGATAGTCCCTCTCGCGGCATTCGAAAGGACGCTCGGCGCAATCACTCTCGTTTACGCCGAATCGAACAGGAAGTTCACGGAGGAGGACAGGTTCCTCGCAGAAGATCTCGCCCGTCGCGCCGCTATGCAGATAGAGCTTGCGAGATTGTACCGTGAAACTAAAGAGCTCAACGCGTCGCTTGAGAAAAAAGTAAACGAACGCACCTCGGAACTTCAGGCGGTGAACAGGGAATTGGAAGCCTTTTCATATTCTGTCTCTCACGATCTGCGAGCGCCGCTTCGCCATATACACGGCTTCGCCGATCTTCTCGCGAGGCACATAGAGAGTACGCTTGATGAGAAAGCGAAACGCTATCTTGGATTCATTTCAGATTCCGTCAAAGAGATGGGCGTTCTTATAGACGATCTCCTGATGCTTTCACGAATGGGGCGAATGGAAATGAGAAGATCTTCTTTCGACTTGCGCGATACGGTTGAGAGCGTCATCAACAGTATGAGCCAGGAGACCGGCGGCCGGAATATTGAATGGAAGATTTCCCGGCTGCCGGTCGTGGAAGCGGATCATAACATGCTGAGACTGGTGTTCCAGAACCTTCTCGGAAACGCGGTGAAATATACGCGGCCAAGGGAAAGAGCCGTCATAGAAGTCGAGGCCACCGAGAATGACGACGAAACCGTCGTTTGTGTGCGCGACAACGGAGTAGGCTTCGACATGAAATACTCGGACAATCTTTTTGGCGTATTCCAACGGCTCCATCCCTCCGAAGAGTTTGAAGGGACCGGCATCGGTCTGGCAAATGTCCGCAGGATTATACAACGCCACGGCGGGAGGACCTGGGCTGAGGGCGAAGTTGATCGTGGAGCTGCCGTATACTTCACACTTCCTGCGACGAAGAAAGTATGAGGATGGATTCAATAAGGAGCATCTTACTTGCCGAAGACAACCAGATGGATGTTGAACTTACTCTAGAGGCGCTGGGTCAGCATATATTTGCCAACGATGTCGTCGTTGTCGGCGACGGCGCTGAGGCCCTCGACTACCTTCGGCGAAACGGGAAATACGCCGACCGTCAGGAGGGGAATCCGGCGGTGGTCCTTCTCGATTTGAAGATGCCGAAAGTGGACGGGCTGAAGGTACTTAAGGAGATAAAGGGAGACGTGTCACTCAGGACGATACCTGTTGTTGTACTGACGTCTTCCAGAGAGGAGAAAGACTTGGTGAAAAGTTATCAGCTTGGAGTCAACGCTTACGTGGTGAAGCCGGTGGACTTTCATGACTTTGTGGAAGCTGTGAGCAAACTCGACGTATTCTGGGCCATCGTGAACGAGCCACCTCCCGCGAGGGTAAACGCTGGGTAATGAGTAAATAGCAACGCGCTGGCTAAAAGGGCTCGAATATTTCAGAGCGTCCGCCCACATGCCTGCGCCCCGGATTTTTGCTGAATGGGTAGAGCGGCTCGATAGGGAATACTTTTTGGCTTGAGCCTTATCAGTCAAATCTGGAGAAACCACAGATTGCTTACAGTAACAGATATATATGCGATATGGCCCGTAAGCAAGAGTTCAAAAACGGAGAGCGTATGTCAAACGTAGAAAACAACGTGCTAAGGGTGTTGCATCTCGAAGACAATATTCGAGATGCCCAACTCGTCCACGCGATCGTGGAAGATGCAGGCATCGACTGCGATGTGAAACTCGTTAGGTCACGAGAAGGCTATCTTAAAGCCCTTGATCAGAATGAATTCGATCTGATCCTATGCGATTATTCTCTCCCTTCCTTCAACGGTAGGGATGCCCTTTTGATAGCCAGGGACAAGATTCCGGAAATCCCCTTCATCTATGTTTCCGGCACTATTGGTGAAGAGCGAGCAGTGCAGGCGCTTCTCGATGGCGCAACCGATTACGTGCTCAAGCCGGGACTCGCGCGGCTCGCGCCTGCGATCCGGCGGGCTGTAAGGGAAGCGGAAGAAAAGAAGAAGCTGAAGCTTGCGGAGCGGCTGCGCGAGACGGCACTTGCGGAACTGAGAGTCCTCGAGTCGAAATATAGGGGAGTCCTCCAGAGCGCTCCCGATGCCGCGATCATCGTCGATGAAGGTGAAAGGATAGCGTTCGCTAACAAAGGTGTCGAAAGTATTTTCGGCTATTCAGGGGAAGAATTGATTGGGAAGCCTCTGTCGGTCCTGATCCCGAAAAGATTCCAGAAATCGCACAAAAGGGAGATTAAGTCTTTTGACGGGCACCCGCACGCGAGGCCGATGAGCAGCGGAATGGAATTGTACGGGGTAAGGAAAGACGGGGTCGAATTTCCTGCCGACATAATGCTTTCTCCGCTCGTGAAAGACCAGGGGCTCTCTGTGCTTGCTATGGTGCGCGACCTTACGGAATCGAAAAAGGCGGAAAAAGCTTTGCGGGCAAAGGAGGAGAAATTCAGAACTATCTACGAGGCGTCGCCAGTGGCGATAGTAGAGGTTGCGGATGACGGCAAGTTCCTGAGCTGCAACCCTGCTGCCGTGGACATGTTCGGATATAGCGAGAAGGAACTTCTCGAAAAGACAATCACCGATCTTAAATATCCGGAGGATGAAGCAATCGTGCCGCGTGTATTGTCTGAGCTGAGTGCGATGAAGATGAGTAAAGTAAGGTTTGAAAAACGGTTCGTCCGGAAGAACGGTAATATCATAGTAGCCCTCCTGACGGTGTCCGCCGTCAAGGACGAGACAAACAGGATGGATCACGCGCTGATGATCATTGACGATATTACAGATCGCAGGCTGGCTGAGGAAGCATTAAGGAATTCAGAAGAACGGTACCGCAGCCTGGTGGACGGCGTACGCGATGCTATTTTCAAATTGTCACCGGGGGGAATGATACTCAACTTGAATCTTGCGTTCGCGAGGATAACCGGCTGGAGACGCGACGAATGGGTCGGGCGGAGTTTCACCGACCTTCTTCATCCTGCTGACAGGGAGAAAGCTGCCACGGCTTTAAAGAAGGTGGCCGACGGCGAGAATTCTGGAGTTACCGAATACCGCATATTGACAAAGTCCGGGAGTTATCTTATCGGGGAAATAAGTACGGCTGCCCAATTGAGAGAAGGCAAGCTTATCGGATTCCTTGGGATCGCCAGGGACGTGACGGAACAGAAATCGCTTGAGGAACAACTCAGACAGACGCTGAAGCTTGAAGGCCTGGGGACGCTGGCCGGAGGGATTGCGCACGATTTCAACAACATACTTGCGATCATAACCGGGTACGCCTCCTTCTTGCGCAGGACCGTTGTTGGCGATGAAAAAGGGGCACGGTCAGTCGACGCGATCGAGACCGCGGCATCGAGGGCTACTGCGCTCGTGCGCCAACTCTTGACTTTCGCGAGGAGAGATGAGATTGTGGTGGGTTATCTCGATGTCAACGAAATGGTTACTGAGATGCAAAAGCTTATCGGGGAAACATTCCCGAAGCAGATAATGATCGACATCGAATTGCACGACGGAACAACGCCGGTTTACGGGGACCGATCACAAATACATCAGCTCCTCTTGAACCTCTGCGTTAACGCGAGGGACGCTATGATGGACCGCGAAGACGGCATCCTCTCCGGCGGAATACTCAAGATTGTCACCGATGTTGTCGAGGGAAGAGGACTAAGAAAACGTTTTCCAACGGCGTTGGAAAAAGAGTACATCAGAATAAGCGTTACAGACACCGGAATAGGGATGGACGAAAATATCCGGAAGCGTATCTTTGAGCCTTTCTTTACAACAAAGCCGCAGGGAAAAGGAACCGGCCTTGGCCTGTCGACGGTTTACGGTATCGTTCGAAACCACGCGGGGATGATCGACGTGCAGAGCGAGCCAGGCCTGGGAACAACGTTCATAGTCTATCTCCCGGCACACTCTCAGGTCGTCACTGAACAAGAGTCAACCGGAGATGCTTCCGATTTTCGCGGCGGAAATGAAACGATACTGGTCGTCGAGGACGAGCCGGAGCTCCGCGAATACCTTGATGACCTTCTCACCGCGGAAGGCTACAGAGTGTTGACTGCCCAGGACGGTGAAAAGGCAATTTCTCTTTTCCTGAGCCACGACAACATTGACCTTGTCCTTTCCGACATCGGTCTTCCGAAGATCGGCGGCATCGATCTGATGGAATCCGTCCGTACCATGAAACCCAATACCAGCGTGATTCTCGCTAGTGGTTACCTGGATGAAAGTGAGCGAAGGAAAATGGCGCAGAAAGGCGTAGACTCTTTCATACAAAAGCCTTACAAAAGGGGGGAGTTATTGAAAAGAATCCGCTCTGCGCTAGATCAGGATTGATGGGATGCCGTTCTCGACAGATTTGCCTTAATAGAATTTTTCCCTGGTACTATTCCCTCCCGAAGTCTTTTCTGCCCGATCCCGACATCCTGGCGGGCACGAGAGTGGGAACGATTTTCGCTTACCTGACTGTTAGATATTTAGATTTTCGTCGAGAATGCTGCCCCCGGGCGCCCAGTTGCTCACCGACAATAGTCTAAAGGTATCGATGCCGGCTTTGATATGACAATTAGGTCCTTGAACGTTGGCTGATAGTTTTAAAGTGCAGTACCTGGAAGATGCGGGTCTCCTCAGGTCTCTTATAGATAAGTCTCAGGACGGGATGATGCTCATTGATAGCAGGGGCATCGTTCTCTTTGCCAATGCTGCCGCAATAGCGGTCTTCGCGGACAGATACGATCATCTTGTTGGGGCGCGGTTCGAGATCTCAAATTCATCAGACGACATGGAAATTATCGGACCCGTCCGGGAAGATACACGGTACTTCGAGATGCGTGCAAGCGAAGTTCGTTGGCGGGGACAAACATACAACCTGGCGGTTCTCAGAGACATTACAGGCCGAAAACTAGTTGAGCAGAAACTTCGCATCAGCGAGCAGAACTACCGTCATCTCTTTGAGCACGCCGCGCTCGGTATATTTCAGGTTTCGTTGCGCGGTGAAATCAAAGAAGCAAATCACTCCTTCGCCCGCATGTTCGGCTACAAGTCTCCTCAGGAGATGAAGGAGCTCGTGAAAAAAGTCGATTCTGATCTCTTTGCAGATCCGTCAAGACGGCTGCAGAATATCCGGCAATTTCAGCAGAATCCGGCGATCGGAGTATTTGAAAATGACTACAAACGCAGAGATGGTTCTGTATTTACAGGGAGGGCTCACCTGCAGTCGGTTCGTGACGCGCAGGGGAATATACTTCACATTGAGGGGTTCGTCGAAGACATTTCTGAAAGAAGAAAGTCCGATGAAGCGCTGCGGAAGAGCGAGGAGCGTTTTTCAAAGGTATTCTCCTCCAGTCCCGTTGGGATTAGCATCACTACGTTGTCAGAGGGAAGGTTCGTGGATGCCAACCAGGCGTTCCTAAACGTATACGGATATGCTCGTGACGAAGTCGTCGGACATACATCTTCTGAATTGAAGATGTGGGTGAATCCAGAAGTTCGGGATGAAATAGCATCGGAGATCCGTGAGAAAGGTGTTGCGCAGGAGAAGGAGGTAACCCTACGAATGAAGTCGGGCGACCTATTTACCGGAATCTTTTCGTCAGAAATAATAGAGATCTCAGGCGAAGACTGCATGATCGGGCTCCTCAGGGATATCACCGATCAAAAACTCGCGTATGAGGCGCGCTCGCGCCTCGCGGTTATAGTGGAATCGGCCTCAGATGCCATCCTCGCCAAAACACTAGATGGCGTAATTACCGCCTGGAATCACGGCGCGGAAATCCTTTATGGATACTCAACAGCGGAAATTCTGGGAAGAAACATAAGAAGCTTGTATCCTCCGGAAGATGTCGAGGAAGAGGACGCTATCATAAAGCGGCTCATGAACGGTGAGACCGTGAGACAATTTGAATCTGTCCGTATCAGAAAGAACGGCGCGCCCGTGGACGTTTCGCTGACGATCTCTCCCATCCGCGACGTTGAAGGGAGAATCGTCGGTGTATCACAGATCGCGCGCGATATCTCGGAACGCAAGAAGGTGGAGCAACAAATCAGGTCGCTGAATGAGGAGCTTGAGAAGCGCGTCCGTGAGCGAACGGCGCAGCTCGAAGCGGCTAACAAGGAGCTCGAGGCTTTCTCCTATTCGGTCTCCCACGATTTGCGCGCTCCGCTCCGTCATATACACGGGTATTCCGATTTGCTGACACGTAGCATGGAGGGGAAATCGGACGAAAAAGAATTGCGCTACCTAAAATATATATCTGATTCGGTCAGGGAGATGGGTGAGCTCATCGACGACCTCCTGGCTTTTTCACGCATGGGGCGCATAGAAATGCGCAAGACATCGGTGGATCTGCGCATGATCGTAGAGGGAGTTATCGGTTCTTTTGGCGAAGAGATATCCGGACGCGATATCCAGTGGGATATTTCTGATCTTCCGACTGTTGAAGCGGACGCGGCCATGCTGCGGTTGGTATTCCAAAACCTTCTTGGAAATGCGGTGAAGTACACGCGCCCGAGACCTAAAGCCATAATATCGATTGGAAGTGAATTCCGGAGCAATGAAGTGATATTCAGCGTGAAGGACAACGGGGTTGGTTTTGATATGAAGTACGCAAACAACCTTTTTGGAGTATTCCAGAGGTTGCACAGAGCGGATGAGTTCGAAGGAACCGGCATTGGACTAGCGAACGTTCGCAGGATAATTCATCGTCACGGCGGTAATACGTGGGCCGAAGGCGCGACGGACCACGGGGCGACCTTTTATTTCTCACTCCCTTATCAGAAGAAAGGCCAAGATGGAACGCTTGAAGAGCATACTTCTCGCTGAAGACAATCACATGGATGTCGAACTCACTCTGGAAGCGCTGGGCCGCCACAACCTCGCTAATGAGGTCGAGGTCGTTAACGACGGCGCCGAGGCGCTGGAGTATCTCTATCGCAGGGGAAAGTTCAGCTCCCGCCCGGCGGGAAACCCTGCCGTGGTACTCCTCGACATTAAGATGCCCAAGGTGAACGGGCTTGAAGTGTTGAAGGAAATAAAAGGCGACCCGAACCTCAAGATGATGCCCGTGGTGGTACTGACATCCTCACGTGAAGAATCGGATCTGATCAGGAGCTATAACCTCGGAGTCAATGCCTATGTGGTTAAGCCGCTTGAGTTCGAGGAATTCGTTACGGCGGTGAGCAGGTTAGGCGTGTTTTGGGCGATCATTAACGAACCTCCCCCTGGAAGTTCAAGGGGGATCGCGTGACTTCTATCAGTTAGGAGTCTTTCCCAGAATTAGAAGACCGGAGAGCGAATGTCCAGCAAAAATTCAGGTTTCCTTGAAATACTCCATCTGGAAGATGACGTCACAGATGCAGCGCTTATCAAAGACCTGATCGAAGGCGCGGGTATCAGGTCCCACATACAACTCGTGAAGTCGCGTGATGAGTATGTTGCCGCGCTGGAAGCGAAAAAATATGATCTGATTTTATGCGATAACACGATACCTTCCTTCAGCGGCACCGGAGCACTTCTCTTGGCCCGCGGCATGGCGCCTGACACCCCTTTCATCTTTGTCACCGGGACCATGGGGGAAGAGAGCGCGGTACAGACGCTAAGAGACGGCGCCACGGACTATGTTCTCAAACCCGGACTCGCGCGTCTCGTCCCGACAGTCAGGCGAGCAATAAGCGAGGCCGACGACCGGAGGAAACTTAAACTCGCTGAGAAGATGCGCGAGATGGCGCTCGAAGATCTGAAAACTCTCGAAGCGAAATACCGCGGCGTTCTGGAAAGCGCCCCTGACGCAGTTATCATAGTCGACAAACACGGCAGCATAACGTTCGCAAATAAGCAGGCGGAATCGGACTTTGGATATTCGGGGGGAGAGCTCATAGGCAAGACGATCAACCTCCTCGTGCCGAAACGCTTTCAGAAGATGCACGAGAAGCAGCTGCATGGGTACGAGGCTCAACCGCATTCCCGTCCAATGAGCACCGGGACGGAACTCTTTGGAAAGAGAAAAGACGGTACCGAATTCCCCGCTGACATCATGCTCTCTCCATTCGTGAGCGGGCGTGATATGTCTGTCCTCGCTATGGTGCGCGACCTGACGGAGCCGAGGAAAGCAGAAAAGGCTGTCAAGGAAAGCGAAGAAAGATTTAGAACCATATTTGAAGTATCCCCGCTTGCGATGGTTAACATCGATGGGGAAGGTCGGTTTCTCCGGTGCAACCAGGCGGCGGTGAAATTGTTCGGCTACTCTCAGGATGAGCTGCTTGCGATGACTTTCAACGACATCACACACCCCGAGGACCGATCCACGGCTTCCTCGATCTTTTCTGATATTCTATCGGGAAAAAAAGACTCCGCCAGGTTTGAAAAGAGATATGTTTGCAAGGATGGAAGAGTCGTGCTGGCACATCTCACGATCGCAGCGGTGCGCGGAAGTCAAGGCAAGTTCAGTCATGCGGTGACTATAGTTGAAGACATTACCGAGCGGCGCGCGGCTGAAGACGCGCTTAAACGCTCGGAAGAGGAATATCGAGGTCTCGTTGAAGGTGTGCGCGACGCGATTTTCAAGTTATCACTCGATGGTTCGATTCAGAGCCTGAATCCCGCCTTCGAGGCTATCACGGGATGGCGGCGAGGCGAATGGATAGGCCGAAACATTTCAGAGTTGATTCATCCGAGCGATGTGGATGAAACTTTGGCGGCTTTCGGGAAAATGATAAGCGTCACAACACCGGTAATTTTGGAAATCAGGATCGCCTGCAAATCGTCTGGGTACGTGATAATGGAATTCAACTCCGCTCCACAGATCAGAGACGGCGAGACGGTCGGCGTGCTCTGCATCGCCCGTGACGTAACCGGGCAGAAAATGCTCGAGGAGCAGCTTAGGCAATCGCAGAAACTGGAAGGTCTCGGCACGCTCGCGGGCGGAATCGCGCATGATTTCAATAATATACTTGCCATAATTAACGGGTATACCTCTTTTCTGAGAAGAACATTTCAAAACGATGAGCAGGGGACAAAGTCGCTCGACGCGATTACATCCGCTGTTGGGAGGGCTACCGGACTCGTGCGCCAGCTCCTGACATTCGCAAGAAAGCAGGAGAGAGTCCTCGGCAATGTCGACCTTAATGAGATTGTAATGGAAATGTACACTCTGGTCAGCGAAACATTTCCGAAGCAGGTCAAGATTGACATTGCGCTCCACAAGGGGAGGGCGATTGTTTACGGTGATCGTTCTGAGATCCATCAACTCCTCCTCAACCTATGTGTGAACGCGAGGGATGCCATGATGGAACGGCCGGCCGGAAATATAGCCGGAGGCGTCCTTAAGATATCCACTGCGCTTGTGAAGGAGAGCGCATTGTTGGCGAGGCACCCAACTGCAGGCGGCCATGATTATATAGAGCTGTCAGTTTCCGATACGGGTGTGGGAATGGACGAAGAAACGAAATCGAGGATATTCGAACCGTTTTTTACGACCAAGCCTGAAGGGAAGGGGACCGGTCTGGGGCTGGCCACCGTCTACGGCATTGTTCAGAGCCATGGCGGGTTCATCGACGTTTCCAGCGTTCCCGGCAATGGTACAACGTTCTCTGTTCATTTTGCCGCGGAGCGCGGTACGGATGAATCGGCCGATAATCTGACCGGATCCGAGGGGTCCGCGGTCGGAGGAAGCGAAACGATATTGGTCGTTGAGGATGAACCTGGACTTCGCGACTACGTGCAGGATCTCCTGATGTCCGAAGGATACAAGGTGTTGACGGCACAGGATGGCGAACGAGCTATTTCGATATTCATAAATCAGAGTAACATAAACCTCATTCTTTCAGACATCGGACTCCCTAAAATCGGCGGAATTGATTTGTTAGAAACTGTTAAAGTGATCAACCCGGACACTCGCGTAATACTGGCCAGCGGTTTCGTAGAAGAGAACGAGCGGAGAAGGATGGAAGAGAAGGGTGTAAAGGCGTTTATACAAAAACCATATCAAAGGGAGGAACTTCTGAAGAAAATCAGATCGGTGTTGGATGAATGACCGCGTTGAACGCGATCCAAGGTGACGGTCCGGCGGTCGGGCCCGCTTGGGACTATAACAATTCGCAAATAAACATCTGGATGTGACCCTTGACAAGCAAAATCTTACTTGTAGACGACGACAGCGAGGTTCTCTCGTCGCTTCGATTTCAACTCGGATCTCGTTTTGAAGTTGAGACCGCGAACGGCGCGGAGTACGGCATCAGAGCTGTGTTGACCACCGGACCTTACGCGGTAGTAGTGTCCGATTTGAGAATGCCGCACGTCGATGGTGTGCGATTCCTCGCCTGGCTTGAGTCGCAAGCCCCGAACACGGTCAGGATCCTGCATACGGCTTACGCCGATCTGCAAGTTTCGATCAGCGCGATAAATGAGGGCCATGTGTTCAGACTGCTCACGAAGCCGTGCGCGACTAAAGACATGATTAGGGCTTTGCAGGACGGACTAAGGCAGTATGAACTGGTGGAGTCCGAGAAAACGCTCTTGCAGGAAACGCTGAGCGGAAGCGTGAGTTTGCTCACCGAGCTCCTCGCGATTGCCGATGAAGTTAGTTTTGGACGAGCGGAAAAGACAAGGGACTACATCAAAGCGTTTCTCGCGTCGGAAAAGAAACAGGACGCGTGGGAGCTTGGCGTCGCCGCTATGCTATCCAGGATCGGAGCCGTTACGATGCCTGATACTGTTTTGGAGAAACTTGAATCGGGAAAGGATCTGAGCCCTGTCGAACAATCTATGTACGCGAGAATTCCGAAAATAGGCCACGACCTTCTGGCAAATATTCCGAGGCTGCAAGATGTGGCTAAGATCGTCTTGTATCATCAGAAGAGGTTCGACGGAGGAGGGTCACCGAAAGATCCCGTGTCGGGTGACAAGATTCCTTATGAGTCACGCGTCGTGAAGGTGTTCAGTGATATGGTGGATCTGGAGTCTACAGGTCTTTCGCGGGCTGCGGCTTTTGGCACAATGTCCTCGCGAGCTGGGTGGTACGATCCCGAAATAATGAGAAAGCTCGGCGCGCTTCCAGAACTTCAGCAGGACGCCGTTTCTCAACCTGGTACGAAGAGAATTATTCAGTGTTCCCTGAGCGACCTAAGGCCCGGGCTTGTCCTTCATTCCGCGATCATGACTGTCAGAGGGCTTCGCCTTCTAAATGCCGGTGTGGCAATCTCACCTCCGATGCTGGAAAAAATCCGCAACCACGCTGAGCTGACTGGCATAAAAGAACCGATCGAAATTTCAAGATAACTGAAATCTCGTCTCCGATTGGGGAGGGAAGATCGGCGAATAGGACCCGCGCAAGGTCCATTCACTTTTAATGCGATGTGCGGTTTCAATCGCATAATTAGGACAATAAAGGACATCCAGGCAGATTTGCGGGTAGATTTGGACTTATTTCACGTATGTAGTATTTTGGTCCCATTGTTTTGAGCATATGGAACTGAAGATCAAAGACATTGTCGAGCTGCTGCAGGTCAACGAGAAGACGGTTTACCGATGGATAAAGGATAAGAAGATTCCTTGTTACAGGATAAATCACCAGTACAGATTCAATCGAGCCGAGATTAATGAGTGGATACTCAGCAATAAGATAGAGCTTTCGTCGTCGCTGATAAATCTCGGACTCGGGGATCACAACCTTCCGAGGCTTCTGGAGAGCGGCGGGATTGTAGCCTCGATTGTAGGTGATAACGTCGGGGAAGTAATCACGAATGCCGTCGAACTTATTCCCACGCCGCCGGGTCTGAAAAAAGAAGATATCGTACTCGCCTTGATGAGGCGCGAGGAGCTCATGCCGACAGCAGTTGGAAAAGGGATCGCGATCCCTCACCCGCGCAATCCCATCGTGACCGACCCAAAGAACGCGAGCGTGTCGATATGCTACCTCGAACGTCCGGCAGATTTTCACGCGCTGGATGGCGAGCCTGTCCACACCCTTTTTATCTTGTTCACGGCCACTCCCCGTATGCACCTTGAAGTGCTCTCCAAGATTTCTCATCTCTGCCGGAGCGATCTCTTCCTGGAAAAGCTTCGTGCGCGGGCACCCAAAGATGAAGTGATAAATTTCATCCGGGAGAAGGAGAAAGAGTGGCGCTCGAAGGAGTCTACCGGGAATGACTGATCTCCTTTTCGGAGCGGCTCTGATATTTGTCGGGGGGATCGCGGCGATGTTCGTCCCTGAAAAAGCGAAGGCCTGGGCCTTTGTGCTATTCGCCGCTGTGGCCCAGTTCGTCATATTGCCGGCGGCATTGAAGGTCCTACTAAACGGGCAACAGCTAGCTCTTCCACTCTTTCTCTCCGAGCCGATCGGTGAGGCATATCTTCGTCTCGATCCGCTTGCAGCCCTTTTCGTTATTGTAACTTCAGCCGGTTCATTTCTCACGCCGATTTATTCCATCGGCTACATGAAGATGTACCATGACCGCGGGATGTCCCTTTCGTCGCATTTCTTTTTCCTAGGCGTGATGTCCGCCTCAATGCTGCTAGTGGAGGTGACACAGAACGCTATCCTGTTTATCATCGTGTGGGAAATGATGTCGACGTCGTCTTTCTTTCTGGTGGCATTCGAAAACGAAAACGAGGAAGTCCGGAGGGCGAGTCTTTACTATTTCATCGCTATGCAGGTGGGGGTCGCTTTTCTGATAGCGGCATTTGCGTGGACTTCGGCCCTTTCCGGTTCCTTGGATTTCAACTCTTTCTCCTCGGTTTTGGATGGGCACGGAAGTGTGGCGATCCTCTTGTTCGTTTTGTTCTTCATAGGTTTTGGCACGAAAGCGGGATTCGTTCCGATGCACACTTGGCTTCCGAAAGCGCATCCCGCCTCTCCGACGGGCGTTTCGGCGCTGATGTCGGGAGTGATGATCAAGACCGGGATATACGGCATCCTTCGAATACTTCTTCTTACCGGCATACCTGATTACAGACTTGCGTACGGCGTATTCTTTGTCTCACTCATCACCGGTATTTATGGGATCGTCAACTCAATCGCCCAGGACGATATAAAGCGACTTCTCGCATATTCGAGTATAGAGAATATCGGCATCATCGGTATGGGGATCGGCGTGGGAATGTTGGGGCTCGCCTACAACAGCCCATTGATAGCGATGCTCGGCTTTTTTGGCGCGCTGCTTCATATCGTCAACCACTTCACTTTCAAGAGCGTGCTCTTCTATGGAAGCGGTGTTGTCTATTCTCAGACTCACAAGCGCGACATGAACCTTCTCGGCGGGCTGGGCAAGTATCTCCCTGTCACGTCCGCTATGTTCCTCGCAGGTTCGCTGGCGATATCCGGCGTCCCTTTCTTCAACGGCTTCGTGAGCGAGATTGCGATCTATCTCGGAATGGCTAGGGGGCTCTCGCTGGACTCGATCTCCGTCGTCGTTGTGATGCTTCTGGGCTTTGCGGGACTGGCCTTCATTGGCGCGATGGCGCTTTTAAGTTTCACGAAAGTGTACGGAATAACATTTCTGGGATTGCCGCGAACGGAATATCACGCCACGCCGACGGAGAAAGAGCGCACGCTTCTTCTCCCGATGGTGGTACTCACTATTGCTATGCTTGCCATCGGGTTCTTCCCATGGCTCGCCGTTGAATTGCTCATGAATGTTGTGAGAGAACTTGTGCCCGGACTGCCTGCGGCGCAATTCACTCCGGTGCTCGGAATTTTCAGGACAATCTCCGCCATTGTCATTGGCCTCGCCGCGGTGACCGCTTTCTTCTTCGGGCTCAGGAACTTCCTGCTAAGGAAGCGGACTGTCGGGTCTTACAAAACATGGGACTGCGGTTACCAGGTGGGAAGCGGAAGGCTTGAGTACACCGGGAGTTCATTCGCGCAACCGTTCTTGCATCTTGTCGCGGAACTGGTCCCGCGTGAAATCAGTGTTGACAAGGAACCTGTCTTCTTTCCAATGGAGGCGTCTTTGGAGAGCCGCACGCAAGATCTCTCTGAGAGATATATTTTAAAACCATTGATAGCGCTCCTCAACAAATTTCTCAATCTTTTTTCATGGATACAGAGCGGTCGGATGCAGCAGTATATAATGTATGGGTTGGTATTTCTCGTCTTCCTGCTCGTGTGGATATTGGGAATCAGGTAATGCTTTTAGCTGTAGCTGAGTTCGTAATCATAATATCCCCCCTCTTTCTAGTCGGGCTTATCTCGAAGGTCAAGGCTCTTTGGGGTGGTCGAAGGGGAGCTCCGGTCGTTCAACCGTATTTCGATTTCCTCAAGCTTATGGGCAAAGGCGAGATAATAAGCACGGTCACTTCGCCCGTGTTCAGGATCGCGCCGTCGGTCGGGATTGCGGCGACTCTATTTGCGTTGTTCATCCTGCCTGTGCCGGTGCTTGGCTCTGTGTTCCATTTCGAAGGTGATTTCGTGCTTTTCGCGTATCTGCTCGGCATGGCGAAGTTTGTCATGGTACTCGCGGCGCTCGATACAGGAAGCAGCTTCGAGGGGATTGGGGCGAGCAGGGAGGTCACGTACTCGACAATCGTGGAGACTGCCTTCTTTGTCGTCATCGGCTCGCTCGCGCTGCTAACGAGCCACTTCTCGTTCGAAACGATATTCGCTTCGGTGAACATGGTTGCCGGATACTCGCCACTCGTGAAGATTCTTCTCCTTGCTTCGCTTTTCATCATGCTCCTGGCCGAAGGCAGCCGGGTGCCTGTTGACGATCCCAATACTCATCTGGAGCTGACGATGATACACGAAGTCATGGTGCTCGATTATTCCGGCCCCGATCTCGCCTTCATCCAGTACACAGTCTCGCTTAAGATGACGATTATTGCCATACTGATGGCGGATCTTCTTGTCCCCTCGTCGACCCCACCCATCCCGGCGTTAGGCCTGTTCGCCGTCATAGTAGTATCGGTGTTCCTGCTCGTCGGAGCGGTCGAATCGCTCATCGCGCGGTCCAGGATATCGCATATACCGCAATTCCTTTTTCTCATGACGACGTTCTCATTGACCGCGTTCGCGGTTGCCGCGTTCTTCCTTTTTGGAGGAGTGAAATGACAGACATCCTAATTATCCTCCTCGGTACCACGATGCTTTATGTCTCTTCCGTCAGCCGGATCGAGGCGTACGTGAAGATGCTCGCCGTTCAGGGATTCCTCCTGTTCTTCCTTGTCCTGGTCGGAGTAAGAGGAATGAGCTGGTTGAATATTTCATTTCTCGTTTTCGAGACACTCATCGTGAAAGGGATAGTTATCCCGTATTTTCTCCTGACGGTTATACGAAGGAACGAGACCCCACGCGAAATCGAGCCGTATATATCCCAGTTTTACTCTCTCCTGGTGGCAAGCGCAATATTCGTCTTCGGATTCGTGGCCGCCTTCTGGGCCGCGAGGAACGGAAGCGCGATCAGACCTCTGTATTTTGGCGTCTCCATCGTCATGATAATCATGAGCCTCTTTCTCATCGTTAACAGGAAAAGGATAATCACGCATATCCTATGTTACATGATGCTTGAAAACGGAATATTTCTCCTCTCGCTTTCCGTGGCAAATGAACTACCGATGCTTGTAAATATCGGTGTCCTGCTCGACTTGTTCGTCGCCATATATCTCTTCGCGATATTCTTCAACAAGATCAACGACATTTATGACGGAAGCCATGTTGACGTTCTTACGGAGTTGAAAGACTAAATCATGATAAGTCTTGTGATAGTCCTGCCGTTAGTTGTCGGTTTGACAACGCTCGCGCTTCGGAACAGGCTTGTCAATCGTGTCGCGCTCATCGGCTCATCGCTGTTGTTCATGTGCATTGCCGTCTTGCAATGGTTGGGCATCGACTGGACATGGCTCCCCGATTGGCTCGTAATGTATTTCAAGTTCGATGGAATCGGTCTCTTCTTCTTTTCGATAATGGCGATTGTCTTAGTCGGCGTGGCATTTTATAGCCTCTTCTACTTCAAAGAGCACAGCCTCAAGGCCAGACAGGAATCCGTTTATATTGCGGAGATCCTTGCGTTCGTAGTGGCGATGGCAGGGGTAATTCTCGCGACGAACCTCGCGTTGCTTTGGGTGTTCATCGAAGCGACCACTTTGACGAGCGCGCTCCTGATTTACTTCGAGAAGAAGAAGTCATCTCTCGAAGCGACATGGAAGTACATCTATATATGCTCTGTCGGAATAGCGCTGGCTTTTGTCGGCATAATCATGCTCTCCATCGGAAGCGAGAGCATAGGTTCGCTGTTCCTCGCCGATCTTTACGGTCACGCCTCTGAAATAAATCCGGTATGGCTGAAGCTGTCGTTCGCGTTCTTGTTTGTTGGACTCGGCACGAAAATCGGTGTCGCACCGATCCACGCCTGGCTTCCCGATGCTCATTCTGAAGCGCCGTCGCCGGTCTCGGCCCTATTGTCGGGAACGCTTTTAAACTCGGCGTTTCTCGGACTCCTGAGAGTTCAGGAAATTCTGATCCGGGCGAACCTTCAGACATTTTCAAACGTGATTCTCATCTTGACAGGTTTCCTGTCTCTGCTCGTCAGCGCGGTGTATATGCTGCGCGTGAAGAATTACAAGCGGATGCTCGCCTATTCATCCGTCGAGAACATGGGAATAATGTTCATCGGCATCGGGCTCGGACAGCCGGGACTGTTCGCGGCGATGCTTCAGACATTGGCGCATTCTCTTTCGAAGACGTCTCTATTCCTGACTTCAGGAAATATACTCCACGATTACGGGACCAAGAAGATTGATGAAGTCCGCGGATTGTTGAAGAAAGATCCGGTGACCGGATGGATATGGATCGCGTCATTTCTGTCGATTGTCGGGATTCCTCCGTTCCCCATATTCTTCAGCAAGTTTTTCATCATACGCGCGTTTTGGCTCGACGGAGAGAGCTGGCTCGCAATTGTGTTTTTCCTCTTCATAGTTATCGTGACATTCGGAATGGGGAGCGCCGTTTTCAAGATGGCGTTTGGCGAAAGCGGGGGAGACTCTGTCAAATCAGCACGGCCGTCAGTCTATGCTTATACGCCACAAATCGCGCTGCTCATCATACTCGTCATCGTAGGACTCAACATGCCGCAGCAAGTGCATGAACTGCTTGACCGGGCGGCGGCGTTCCTTTCGAACAATCCTGGCATTTGGGCGCGTGCGGCAGGGAAATAGACGATGGTGACCATATGAGCTGGCTCGAAGTAGTAAATTTGCAGGCCGTACCGGTCGCTGATATACCGGTTCTTCCGATGGATGAGTTGAGAAGAGATACGATTGAGAAGATCAGGAATGGGCAAAGGCTGGCGCTGTTCTTTGGCGAAAGGACTAGCGCAGGGACGGTCGTTTACTCAATCATAGCCGACGATAGCGCTTCCCGTCTCCATATAGCCTCATCGAACTTGCGGGATGGAATGAAATTCACATCGATGACCCCGGAAGTATCTTCGGCGTATCTCTTTGAAAGAGAATTGTACGAAGAGTTTCAGATCGAGCCTGTTGGACACCCGTGGCTTAAGCCGCTTCGCCATGGGATTCCCGGAATCGATGAACGCGAAAAACAGTACGGCTTCTTCAGGATGGAAGGTGAAGAAGTGCACGAGGTGGGTGTCGGGCCGATACACGCGGGCATCATAGAGCCTGGGCACTTCAGATTCTCCTGCCACGAGGAGAAGGTGTACCAGCTTGAGATAAAATTAGGTTTCCAGCACAGGGGTGTCGAGAACCTTTTTGTTACGAATGGAAGCCACCCCATCTACCTTGAGAAGCTCGCGGAATCGGTGGCGGGCGATACGGTCATCGGTCACGCCGGCGGATTCATACGGGGTATCGAATCGCTTTCCGACGTGAAAGTGCCTCGAAAGGCAAAGTTGATTCGGACAGTCGCGCTCGAGCTGGAGAGAATAGCCGTCCACCTTGGCGACCTTTCGGCGCTATCAGGCGATGTGGCGTACCTTACCGGAAATTCGGTATTCGGCGCCCTCAGGACGAAAGTGATAAACACGACGATGGCCATTTGCGGGAATCGCTTCGGCCGCGGGATGATGAAAACCGGCGGCGTCGGATTTGATGTTACGCCCGATCTCGCGCGAAAAATTTTGGGAATGACAGATCGGCTTGACGAGGAAGCGGGTCTGGCAGCTGAAGTATTATTCTCGTCGGCCTCCGTCCTCGAAAGGTTCGAAAAGACAGGCGTAGTGAGCAAGGAGACGGCGACCGCGATCGGCATGGTCGGCCCGGCGGCTCGCGCGAGCGGCGTCGCTGTCGACGTACGAACTGATCACCCGTTCGGCGGCTTTGAGTTCCTTCCGGTGCATAAACTGACGCTCCCTGGCGGAGATGTATTTGCGAGAGCCTATATCAGGTACGTGGAAATACGGCAGTCCATCAAAATAATAAAGGAACAACTTGGCGGCTTGACCGACGGCGAGATAAGGCAGACGCCATCCGCACTTCGTCCCAAGAGTCTCGTCGTTTCGTTGACGGAGGGATGGCGTGGGGAAATCGCCTATATAATAATTACCGATGACGATGGCAAGATTAGAAGAGTGAAGGTGAAGGATCCGTCATTCAACAACTGGTTCGCGCTTTCACTTGCGGTCCGGGACGAGGGGATTTCGGATTTCCCGCTCTGCAACAAGAGCTTCGATCTGTCATATTGCGGTTTCGATTTGTAGGACGAGGATGGGAAATGCTAGATCTCTTTAGATTAAGAATGAAGCACGGGAATCAGGCGATCCCGGACGTGACAAGCGCGGAATTGATGGAGACTCACCGTGGATTTCCTGTAATAGATGAATCCAAATATTCGGGCGATTGGCGCAAGATTACCGATGTCTGCCCTTCGGGGGCGATCAAGATGAATCCCATCTCTATCGACCTTGGAAAATGCGTATTCTGCGGAGAATGTGAAAGAGTTTCGGACGGCGCCATTAAGTTCACAAACAAGCATAAGACCGGTTCCATCGAACGGGACCATCTCATCGTATACTCGGGGGAGAGTCACGAAGCGTATCGCGAGAAGGCGATCGAAGCGAGAAAAGAAATTCGAAGATTGTTCGGACATTCATTGAAACTTAGGCAGGTCTCAGCCGGGGGCTGCAACGGCTGCGAGATGGAATTGAACGCCTGCAGTAATGTCAACTTTGACATGGGGCGTTTCGGGATAGACTTCGTGGCCTCGCCGCGACACGCCGACGGTATCGTAATTACGGGCCCAATAACCAAAAACATGGCGCCGGCTTTGCGTGACGCGTACAATAGCATCGGGGATCCGAAAATCGTGATAGCCGTTGGAGCATGCGCGATCAGCGCCGGAGTGTTTTCCGGTTCCGGCAAGCTCAACCGCTCGTTTCTAGAAGAGATAAAGATCGATCTATTCGTCCCGGGCTGTCCGCCTCATCCGCTCACTTTCGTAAACGCAGTGCTCGAGTTCATAGGGATGGCGTAATTTCGGGCGGTAGAAACCCGTTGAAGTATTAAGGGTCAAATGTACCACAATCTCTTCGCGGTGCTGGGGATCGCCGCCAACGTTTAATCTCTTAAGATTAGTTTGGGCTTTCACCCGAACTCGTGAAGAGAATTCAATTCTGCAATGATCCCAATCGATCGTCCGCAGGGAGTGCTTATCCGGTTATTCGGAAGTCCGCGCAAAAGTTGCAATCGGGGAACCGGTCACACGATACGACTGTTCCTAGTTGTGAATGATAGAATACATGCGTTAGCGTTCAGATGCCAGTGAAACAGGACGTAATAGCCGAGGCAGAAGAGGGGGTAAAATATTCTTATTAACTGGTCTCGGGTTGCCCTGGAAGTTAAAAGTAAAAAGAGGTGATTTTGAGAGAGTGAAGCGCTACTCGTCGAGTATCGAAATCTTTCCCGGCGCCGCAACATTGCTTCAAATAGCTCTTTTGACCTTCCTTCTCATGTAAGCTGGCGACACGACGTCTATCATTTCATTTATTGAAGAGTCGTCCAATCCTTTCCTTGTGGAGCTGATTTTACGACTGTCTGTAGAATGGAGCGGAAGATCTTTTCCGCAGATTCTCGGAGGATCGGCACCTAAAGGCGAATTAAACCAGGAGGTAGCGTAGTACCATGAGCTCTGCAATTACCAAAATGGGTTGTAAGGTATCTTTACCGGTTCTGTTAGTCTTGACAATTGTCGGGGTGGTCCGCGCGCAGCAGTTGCGCAGGGCGCAAACGTCTTCGTACCATTCAGGTCCTCATTTGAATAGAATTTTTTCAACTAGCGCTCCGTACGGCCCGCTCGGTCAGGATCGCACTATCGCTTCCGAAGACCAGCTTCTCCTTTTCTGGAGTGAGCCGCCACCCAATGCAACCACGAACAGTTACGATGCATATCATTTTCAGATATTAAATTACTTAACCGGGCAGCCGAGCGTGCCTCCGGATCAGCTTCTTTACCAGGATGGCGCCTTGACCGGCGATAGCGTTACCGACGCCGCCAATGGGAGTACGCATCCCGCGATAGGTGGGAACAAGAATTCTATTGTTGTTGCGGGGGACATGAATGGCTCAGGCTACGACCAGGCGGCGGCGGTCTGGGAGACCTATGATCCCTCGGGCGGAACGTCAGCGGCGAAAGTCTTCGCTACTGTCCTCCCAGTTAACAGTTCCACTCTGACTTTTCAGAACAGCAAAATCACAGGCGAAGTTGTCGGCTATGTTACATCGAACTCAAGTTCGACATACGACGGTTTGATCCAGGCGAGAATGGCGGATCTCATGGGCAATGGCAGGAAGGAACTGATTATCGCATGGCACGATCCTACTGACAACAATATTCACATCGCCGTTTACGGCTGGAGCGCGTCATCAGCTTCTCACCTGACTTTGCTTTCCTCGCTCTCTTCGGCAATGCCCGTCAGCACGAGTTTCAGCTATTACTCCCTTTTCGGGCTCGCGACCGGCGATTTCAATCACCACGGAGTCGACCAAATTGCGCTCTCCGGATTCAACAGCAACGGTTCTTTATACATTAAGCTCTTCAACTTCGACAGCCAGGACAACATTGTTCCGGAGGGAGTGGCGAATGTCAATACGGTTTACTCAGGTACAATCTCCCGGCTTGTAATGTCAACCGGAGATCTGACAGGGGACAGCTATCGTGACGATATCGCGCTTCTGCTTTCATACAGCGGCCAGAATGGATCCGGGCCCAACACCACACTTTATTTGGCACAAACGGACACATCGCTCCAAAACATTAGTGTCTCTTCGGACTCAAGCATATCGACAGACAATTTTCAAAACTCAGGCAGTCTGATGGCTTGCAGCATGGCCTGTGGCGACCTTCTTGGGAGTAGAATGGACGAGGTGGTCACGGATGTCGGGAACGAAGTTGCTGTCTTTGAGGCATCGCAAAACGGGAGCTATCTCCTTCCAGTGCTAAAGAGCACGGCTTATGTCACAGGGGCAAGTGATGGCGAGGATTATCTGTATTCGGACAGCTATCTCAAGGTGGGCGCTGTTGATCAAACATCGAAATCAGATATTGTTGTCCTTCGTAACGAATTTTCCTTAGGTTCAAGCAGCGCTTACCAGGCGCTTGACGTGGCAGTGTTCGGAGCTACCGATACCAATTTTACTCTGACGCAGTTGGCCAACAAGAATTCTTACATGTCTGAGAATGTCAGTTCAAGCAATGGCACTAACGGTCTACGCCGCCACTATTCACTCGCTCTCGGCGACTTTGATGGAGGAAGCCTTAAACTTGGTACGCCGACCTACTTCCAGGTGGACAGCATCATTCAGCCCCTTGTGATTCTTAATGCTCCGCCCGTCCAGTTCGACGTGTTCAATGATACCTCATTCGATATTTGCAGCGTGTTCAACGGTGGGAGGAACGCAGGGGCCTTTTCGGCTTCTTACAGTCAATCGACTACAAATACAAACATGATGGAAACAAGCGTCACGTCTTCCTGGGGGGTGGGCGCGTCCCTTTCCGGCAGCGCTAGTTATCTCGGCTCAAAGGTCGAAGCCAGTCTCGATACTCACTACGGTCAGAATTTCAGCGACGTCCAGAACTCCAAGTATACCAACACCGTGAGCGTAGACGTGAGCGCGCAGCAGGAAGACGAAATATACGCGATCATCGACAATTATGACCTTTGGGAATATCCCGTGCTAGACAGCGGAAAGGTAAGGGGACACGTACTGGTGACCGTCCCGAGTCCGCCGGAGGGAGAGTGGTTCGATACCGAGAGCTGGACCGCTTATTCTTTTATCCCTGATCACGTTGTGGGCAATGTCCTGTCATATCTCACTTACGATTCACTGGCGAATAATCCTTACATGATGAAGAAGATAAAAGGCTCGCTGTCCGACGGATTCGAGCTGGGGACCGGCAAGTTCACCTGGTCGCTCACGACTTCAGACTTTCAAAGCAATAACGTGTCGCAATCGGAGACTTTCAACCTCAACGTTTCTGCGAAGGCGACGGTCGGCGGGAGTTTCGGCGGATTCGGAGCTTCCGTGACGGCCGGCGTCAGCGGAGACTACAGCAACTCGAATTTGACGTCGCATACTTCTTCGGTTACGAGTACACTCGGCCTGACCGTGAATCTTGGATCCATAAATCAGTCGATCGGCGAGGACCAATACATAGTTACACCGTATTCATATTGGGGAAACAATGGCGCGCTGGTGATCGACTACGCAGTCCAACCGGTGGTCTCCGCGCCCGGCGGTACTCCAACCTGGTGGCAGCAAATGTACGGACAGGCCCCCGATCCGGCGCTCGCCCTCCCTTACCGGTATTGGCCGCAGGAAGGTTTCGCGGTTCAGGATCCTGAAAAGGTTTACCAGACTAAGGAAATCTTCTCCACTCCCGCTGCTCCCGCGCCCGGCGACACTATCACGACTACCGTTCGCGTGCACAATTATAGTCTCATCCCTACCGACACAACCGTCCAGGTAAGCTTCTTTCTTGGAAATCCACAAAATGGAGGAACTATCATAAAGAGCGTCACGGGAGACAGCGTCTTTTCGACGCCTGATTACATCCCAGCCCGCGGATCCCAAATACTTTCTTTCAAGTGGATTGCCCCTTCGGAAGTCCGTTCCAGTTTTATCCACAATTATGACTACGTGCATCTCTGGGCTGATGTGGATCCGCAAAACACGATGACTGAAATCCACAAAGACAACAATCTTGGGTGGAGCATATTACAGATCCCGGGCATCGTTACCGGCGTGCTCGGTCAAAGCCATCAGCCCGTCGCTTTCAGCCTCAACCAGAATTATCCGAACCCCTTTAACCCGACTACGGTCATAAGTTACACGATTCCAAAGGCCGGATATGTAACTCTGAAAGTGTACGACGTGTTGGGAAGGGAAGTCGCGACACTCGTGAACGGAAACGAGAACATTGGCGCTTACCATGTTGAGTTCAACGGATCACGGCTCGCCAGCGGAGTCTACTTCTACAGGCTGATTTCAGGAAGCCACATCGTCACAAGGAAGATGATGATGCTCAAGTAATTCATCGGGATCTGTCGTCGGAATGTCGACCGGTGACAGATCTGTTTCCAAATAAATGTCTAATCGACAAAGTTCGAGAGGCCCGTCATGATTTGTATTGACGGGCCTTCTTTTTGTATGGACGGACTCTCTTCAGACGCGATCTATGGATCGCCCTCTCGTCAAATTGAGTGTCGTCATCTTATAGGTATGTATTGCCGTGGCACGTTCCATCCGCTAATTGAGACTTTCGCGTCGGCGATATCCTCACCTTGAGTGCAGTTGATGTAAACGGTTCGATCTTCTCCGGGGAGCACAGACACATAGTTATCACTGTAAAAAACTGGAAGGATGCGCTTTCCGGTCAGAGTATCGACGAGGGAGATGCGGTTGAAGAATGCCAGCGGTCCACCGAAAGGTTCCTTTATCGTCACGCCTATTCGGCCGCTGTCGACTTTGAAGGCTTCTGCGGTGATATTTGCCGTCGGCATTTGTTCCAGGCCTGTGTATTCTCCCGAAGAGTCAGGAAGCCAGTATAGATTTTCACTCAGCAGTTTACGCGACATGTCAAGGAGCCGCAGATCGAGGAAGCCTCCTTCGGCAGAGTAAATCTTTTGTATCGTCCCGTTTAGCTGCATGTACTTCTGAACGGCCGTCGGTCTCACCTGAACGATCCATGACGTGATCAGGGAGTCCCTTCCCGTCGGACTAATCGACCTTACTTCGAGCATCAAATCGTGATATCGCTGGAACGTCTGGTTCACGACTTCGACTATTTTTTCCACAGGATTATACATAACATGGAGCGGCTCGCCCGCGTGACGCAAACCGTAAAGTCCCCCGTTGGGATCGAGATAATAATCGTACATTTGTCCACGGAGCGCAGTCCATGGGTTCTGTGTCTTCCAGATTATTACACCGGTGTACCAGTCCCACATGTGCGAGAGATGTCCTTCCATGAGCGCTCTGTACTGATCGTAGTTCACAAGCTGGGCGGTCTTCGCGAACTGGCGGAGCGTCGCGGGCTTTCCGTAAGCGTCTATGTGATCGCCGTAACCGATGTATTTGTGGTATTTCCAGACCGAGTCGAGCCCTGCCCAAGTCGAATCCGGTATCACCAGATCCTTCGGCGGAATGAATCGAGCGAGCGACTGGTAATCTCCCATGCCTACCGAGCCTACTTCGGAGTTGAACGAAAACGAGCGATGTTCCCAGAAATAATCAACTGGTTCAATATGATATGGTCCGTCCCCATTGCCGCCGATGAAGTTGAATGACATACTGTCGGTATTTGAATAGGTGAAGAAGTAACGGGTGCTGTCGAGAGTTGGCAGAAGTGTGTCCTGCATGGCTGTCAGAATATCAAGCGGCGGGGGGATCTCGTTCCCGCCGCAGTAGAAGGCGAGCGAAGGATGGTTGCGGAGCATCCTTACCTGGTCGGCCACAGATTCCAGGAAAAGCTTGTGGTCATCGGGATATTGGCGCCGCACCCATTGATCGTCTTTCTTCGTCGGGTCCAGCCATTTGCCGTTGCAATCGCCCGACACCCAGAAGTCCTGGAACACGAGAAGGCCGTATTTGTCGCAGGCGTGGAAGAAGTCGGGCCGTTCCGTCAGGCTTCCCCCCCAGATACGTATCAGGTTAAGATTCATCTCGTGCTGGAATCGAATTTCCGCGTCGTACCTCGCTTTTGTGAAGCGAAGCATTTCATCGGATACGATCCAATCGCCTCCCTTTATAAATATTTTCTGGCCATTTACGAACACCTTGCGGCTTCGGGTCCGAGTGTCCCACCGTGTTTCGATCTGCCTGACGCCGGTAGTTAACATGCGATTATCCAGGAGCCGGCCGCCGTCATCCCTGAAAGTGAACTCCACCTTGTAAAGATTTTGCTTGCCATACCCGTTAGGCCACCAGAGTTTCGGATGTCGAAAAGTGAAATTGGGAAGCTGGACCTTCACCATCGAGTTGGAAGGCAATGTCACTTTGCGGCTGATGACATTCCCATCGATGCTGTAGCTGACGGTGCCGCTTATTTCATTTTCCGTCGGATTCTGCACGCGGACGCTCGCTACTATGATCGCCGGAGCCTGCGGTGCACCGGGGAATCTCTTTCCTGGAACTATCGTGACGATGTGCGGATATCTGAGTCTAACGCCTTCAGTACGTACGAGCGTTACATTGTCCCATATACCGGTGTTTCGGTCGTGGACAGGCTGTATCCAATCCCATCCCGCCACATATTGGTTGGTAACGCTTCGTGCGATTGTTCCGTCGCCGCCCTGTCCACCGTTCGGATTTCCTACAGGGTTGGGAGGATAAACGATGACTGCCAGCCTGTTGTTCCCGTCCTTGGCAAGGAAGGGCGTGACGTTGTAGCTCTGGCGAAGGAACATGCCGTAGTGAGTCTTCTTATTCAACTTGCGGCCGTTTAAATAGACGTCGCATCCGTAGTTCACTCCCCTGAAATTGAGCCATACCTGTCCGCTACCGGCGGGAGGCAGTTCGCGAAAATCCTTCACGAACCAGTACGTGTAATAATCAGGTCCTGTTTGGTAGATGTCCGGTATTTGTTTGTTGTTCATTCCGTAAAACGGATCGGGTATCAGCGAGTCGTTCAGCATCGTGGTGAGTACCGTCCCTGGAACGGTTGCTGGAATCCATCCTGTAAGCGTGTGCATTGGATCCGACAATACGTAGCCGCTCGAATCTACCTTTTTGATATTTTTGCAGACCCATCCCGAATTCAGGTTGTAAGTCTGTCTTCCCTGGAGATGTTCGTTTGATCGTGACGGCGCGTGAAGCGAAGCGCAGCCAATGATCGAGGAAGCAATGAGTGTTAGGAGGGCGGGGATAAGAATTCTCTTTGGCATATTCTCAGCG
The DNA here is from genome assembly GCA_021794075.1 of Bacteroidota bacterium. Classification (GTDB taxonomy): domain Bacteria; phylum Bacteroidota; class Ignavibacteria; order Kryptoniales; family JAKASW01; genus JAKASW01. Next base: position 37,899 of record JAJYRM010000031.1, read on the forward strand.
GTTTGTATTGGTGGAAAGAGAGTCTAATAATACAACTCGGTTAAGATACTAATCGAAAGAATAAAATGCTGAGGCCGAAAATCGTTTCCGACATAAGCTGACCTTGTGCAAAATCATTTTTAAATTAAGCGAACCTAAAAGGAGCCATTTGGAATATGAAAGCGATAGAAGTCTCCCGCAATGGCGGGCCGGAAGTACTTGAGGTTAGGGATCTCCCAGTTCCCGAACCAGGTGAGAATGATATTGTCGTTAAGCTGGAGGCGGCAGGCGTAAACTATGTCGATGTGTATCACCGCGACGGTCGGTATGCCACGAAACCTCCTTTCACAATCGGTCAGGAGGGGACGGGAATCGTAAGCGCGGTTGGAAAGGGAGTGAAAGAATTCAAGTCAGGCGACCGCGTAGCGTGGACGGGGATCATGGGATCCTATGCTGAATACGTGAAGCTTCCCGCTGCACGAGCCGTTAGCGTCCCAGGGAATTTGGCC
>JAJYRM010000158.1 GCA_021794075.1 Bacteroidota bacterium
ACTTAACGCGGTTCCAACAAAATGAATAGTAAGTATGGCAGTGCGATACGATAGGGTGCATCATCGATTTTGGTCTGCACTGATGGTTGCCCTCCTCTTAGGGCTTGCGGAACAGGCTTCTGGCAATACCGTAGGCCTCACCAAAGTTCAATCGATTTCTCCGACGAAACGGCTTATAACTGTAACGTCAGACGACCAAAGCATCGCCTCAATGGCGCGAGGCAACGGAGGCACTCCGTACGTCGCATTTCCGTTTCTCTCGCGGGGAGCTGTCAGTTATTCAGTCAGTCGGCTAAATCCAAAGACATTTCGGCTCGTGGGCCCTGCTGCACCTGCGGTCGACAGCGCCAAGGGAAGCAACGCGACCGCGCGCTTCGATTTCAAAAGCCTCACTGACGCGAACGGCGTCCTTCTCAAGGAGGTCGGCATCATGCGCGGCGAGAAACTTTTCTCGCTGATCGTCCTCCCTTACCGGTATGATTCCGCGACAGGTCAAATCACTTACTTCAGGAACATCAACGTCACTCTCACCTCTAACGCGGCTTTCCCATCGCACTTCGATGACCTCTCGGAAGAGATGAAGCGCAATGTGATGAACGAGCCGCAAGCCAACGCGCCGACCCCATCCGGAGATTATATCAGGATCGTTGTCAATGATGACGGAATATACCATATCACAGGCGAGGAGCTGGATACCGCCGGCGTAAACCTGTCGAGATTCACAAGCGGGAACATGACGCTCTGGAACCACGGGAAACAAATACCCATCTACGTCCACACGCTCGGCGGGGCCGCGTTCACGAAGAGCAGTTATTTCGAGTTCTACGGCACGGCGAACAGGATCAGTTACTCGCAGGGAAGGCCTGACCTCTACCTGGATCCGTTTAGCGATGACAATGTTTATTTCCTGACCGTGGATTCGACACAATCGGTACAGCGGCTCGTCACGGAAGACGGCGCGCTCGGGCACGCCAGCAACGCGGTAAATCTCGCAAACTATTCATTTACAGAAACCAAACATCTGGAGGTCGATCATGATTACGAGCGGCTGGATGCGGTGGATCTCAACGAGACTTATGACAGTCAGGATCATTGGTTCTGGACGAAAGTTAGCAGCCAGCAAATGTCAACCGCGCCGTTTTACCTTGCCTACCCCGATACGACGAGTATCCATCCTCTTACACTGACGGCAGCCTTCCAGGGCATTACCCATTTCGGCATGCCAGACGAGCATCAGGCAGAGCTCTTCATCAACGACACCCACGTCCTCAGTGCGATATGGAACAACCAAACGACAAAAATCGCCAATCTCGGCTCTTCCTCGAGCATCCCACACAGTGTCCTGCACAACGGCTACAATAATTTCAAGATCTACGATGCCAATCCCGGCAACTTGGACATTTGCACTTTCGCCTTCAACTGGGCCGAACTCCGTTACCAGCGGCTTTACGTCGCCGATAAGGACTACCTGAAGTTCACTGTACCGGATAACGCGCAGCCGGGCTACTACGACTTCGTGATCCAACAATTCAACAATCCTGAGATATCGGTGTACAGGCTTAACGCTTCGAGGATAAGCAACGTAACCATAAAGTACTTGAACAACCAGGGAAACGCTCAGGGACACGCGGCCCTCTTCGAAGCCTACGTCCAGTCGCCCCTGGATCAATTCATCGCCGTGAGCAACTCTAGGAAGCTAAGCCCCGTCAGCATAGAAGTCGTTCCGCGCGCCGGCCTTTCCTCCATCGACTATTCAGCCGATTACGTAATAATAACAAGCCGCCAACTGGACGATGTCACCGAGAAGCAAATCGACCAGGTGAACCCCGTTTCGAAATTGGCATCATGGTACAATTCTCACGGCGTAAAGACTATCGTGGTTAATGCAGTGCAGGTTTACGACGCTTTCAATTATGGAATCAAGAGTCCATACGCAATCAGGTCGTTTATTTCGCATGCCTACCGCAATTGGAGAATCGCCCCGAAGCATGTGCTGCTAGTCGGAGCGGGTACGTGGAATTGGAAGAACGGGAATAAATCGGCGGATCTGATTCCTGTAATGATGAAGCAGACCTATAACTTCGGCGCCGCGGCAAGCGATAACTTCTATGCCTGCGTCGACGGGGACGATCCCATTCCCGATCTGGCCATCGGCAGAATTCCAGCGACAAGCACAAACCAGGTCAACACGGCGATCGATAAAATCCTGTCTTATTACTCAGTGAGAAACTACGGATGGCAGAACACCGCCCTTCTCATCGCGGGGGAGGAGAAGGAGTTCCATATTCAGGCCGATTCCCTCGTTAACTACATGATCCCTTCCAGCTATTTCATAAAGCGACTATATACAAGCATCCACAATCCAATCGTAGACACAAAATATTACGGCGTGACATCGGACCTGGTAAACGATTTCAACAAGGGGGCCATGGTGGTAAACTACATGGGGCACGGCGGCGGCGCCATCTGGGCTGACAACGGCATCATGACGAACGGCGCGGTCTCCAGTCTGGCCAACTCCAACAAATATCCATTCGTGACAAGCATGACATGCTTCACCGGGGCGTTTGACGGACAGGTAGGCATTCCGCTGTGTTCCACTTTTCTCTTCTCCCGGGAAAAGGGGGCGGTCGGCGCGTTCGGTTCCGCCGGGCTCGGATGGATGTACAACGACTATTTCCTGGACAGCAAACTCCTTCCTCTAATCTTTAATCCTTCAGAAGCGACTTCCAGCGTCGGTGCCGACGTCATGCTAGCGAAGGCGGAATACTATGCCGCCTATTCTCCGTTCTGGCCGCAAGCGGAAACCATGCTTAACCAGTATAATATCATCGGCGATCCGGCGCTTGTTCTTCAGCTCCCTCAGAACACATTGACTGTTGGGCTAAACTCATACAACGCCGCCCCAGGTCAAGATATTGGAGGCACAATATCAAACGGCCCATCCGCTGGCAGCGTGCAGATTCAGCTCACAGACAGCGCAGGCGACGTCGCCAACCGGTTGAATGTTACGCTGGATAACTCCGGTTCTGCGACTTTCAGCATCCCGTACAACGTTGGGCTCTCGGCGCTATCACACGTGAAGGCTTACGCTTATAACGGAAGTTCACAGAGCAACGGAAGCGTAGACTTCTCGACATCAGAGACCTTCGTGCAGGCTGGACGCTTCGGGATCACTTCAAACGGGACGAGCTTTCAACTGAACATCCGGGGCCTTGCCAGCTCTACAAGCTCTTCAATCAGCTCCGTCATCTTCATCGGTGGAGTGTATCCCGCTGGGAGTTCCACGACCAGCCCACCAATTATGCCGCTCAACATCTCGCTTGCCAACTCAGCGCCAAACGAGTATTCCGCTGGATTCCGGATCGCCGCCGACAGCCTAAGGCCTGGCGAGATAATATCGGGGACAATTCGCGCCGAGTTTTCCGACGGAAGCGCTAAATCGAGCCAGCAAATTAATTATGTAGTTCCAGGAGCGGCGGACCTTTCCACCTATCCGAAAACTGGTGCGCCTAACATCAATCCATCTATGAAAGTTGTGGCGGACAGCGCGATGCAGCTTGAAGCGATCGTCTACGATTGGAACAAATCTGCGGTTAAGAACGTGCGCGTTGACTTTTATGACGGAAGCCGAAGCTCGGGGTTATTCCTCGGATCGGAAAGAGTCAGCTTCGATACCACCTCTCATGAAACGATTAATATTCCAGTCATTCTTTCGCCAGGCATGCACACCCTCTATATGTACATAATGTTCGACAGCCTGAGCGACGGCTACGACCTTAACCCGTCCAACGATTTTGCTTACAACAACGTTAACGTCTGTTATGCTGTCGCGAACCAATCGGGAATCGTAACTCTGGATTCCAACGCCACGCTTTCAGGCGCCGCGCCTGGCGAGGTTTTCAGAGTCGATACGACCACGCCGCCGCTTTATTCACAGCAACTCTTATACGTCGCCCGCGATCGGAAGGGGCTCAGCTACTTCTATCGGTTCGAATCACAGTCAAATTCGAGATCAGGCAACTACAGAATATCGCTGCGTGTCGTCAATCCCGATTCAGTCACGGCGACACAACTCAGCGGGCTGGCTCTCTATGAATATGATCCAAGGACGAGGACTCTGAACCTCGTCGGCGGAGGTTACGCGAACGGCGCCGTGTCAGCCAACATAAGCAAGCTCGGGATTTTCGCAGCCGCATACTCATCGAATCGCACTCCTCCTAACATCACACTATCCGTCGGCGATCAGTTTTTCATAGACGGCGATTTCGTTCCACCCAACCCGATATTTTCAATAGCCCTGCATGACGATGAAGGCGTGGACCTGCGTCCCGGAAGCATAATGGTGCAGGTGGACGGACAGCCGATAAATCAGTCGCGTGTAACGATCCCCGACTCCGTCAGCAATCCGACTTCAGTCATCGCGACAGTCCAAGTTTCACTGACCAACGGTTCACACAGCATCGAGATCACGGCCAAAGACGCGAACGGAAACATTTCCAATCCTGTCTCCGCGAATTTCGTCGTTCGATCCGGTTTTACATTGAAGGTCTACGGCTCTTATCCGAACCCTTTCTCCACCCGCGCATTCATCGCGTTTGAAGTGACATCTGGGAACCCGATAGACGTGGTATCGGTGGATATTTATACCGTTAGCGGAAGGCTCGCGAAGACGATGAAATATCCGAGCGACAATCCGATGGATCAGCTCGGGCTCTTTCAGGGCGGAACGGGGGTACCGACATCCGTCGGATATCACGAAGCATGGTGGGACGGAACCGACAACTTCGGAAACCAGGTGGCAAACGGCGTTTACTTCTACAAGGTGAGCGTCACGAGCGGAGGCAAGAGGCTGGTTCACATCGGCAAGATGGCGAGACTGCGATGAGAAGGGTCTTGATTTTCTTATCTCTTTGCGCCTCGCTCGCGGTCGCGCAGACAACGAGCTACACGAACAGCTTTCTGGAGATTCCCGTCGGCGCGAGAGGGCTCGGCATGGGCGACGCATTCGTTTCGCTCGCGAACGACGCGACGGCTTTCCACTACAATCCGGCCGGTACCGCGCTCATCGACACGAGGATACTTTCGATGATGTATTCATCTCAGTACGGATCTCTCGCCGCGCCTCTCGCCAATTTTTTCTTTCTCGGATACGCGCAGAATCTTCAAGGATTGAACGTGTCCGTTGACTGGGTCCGCCTGAGTGTCGACAACATCCCGGCGGCCCCGGATCTCACATTCTACGATTCTCCCGCCGAAAGAGAATACCTCGTCAAAACAGGCAAGGGACTGGGATCTTTCAGCAGCGCGGACGACGCGGTGTATTTAAATCTCTCAAAGATGTACAGATTCAATTTCGGCCTCGGCTGGTCTCTTCCAAATCTCCCGATCGATTTTCCAGTCGGCATAAATTTCAAGCTGATCCATCGCATGCTTGATGGGCACGCGGCGTCGGGCGTCGGCATCGACGGCGGTTTCATGATCAGGGTCCCCGCATGGTCGTTCTTTGAGAGCGGAAAGAGCGGAAGAATCTCCTTTGGCATGAATATCCGGGACATCACCGATACGAGGATAGCTTGGGACACTCAAAATAGCGAGCTTGTGCCGCGAAGCGCGTTATGGGGATTCTCATATGAAATGCCGGTGGAGATCCTTGAAGGCGAAATCGCCTTAGCGTACAACCGTGACAATCAGTACGGCGACGACAGCTTCGGCGGAGAATACGTTTACAACAAGCTTCTCTCTCTTAGAGTCGGCAAGGATTCGGCGAGCCTGACCGTCGGCGCCGGGATTAGCCTGGATTTCATGCACGTTGATTACGCCTTCCTCGCGCAGAGCCTCGGAAACGTGAACCGCGTGAGCGCCTCATTCTACCTCGATAAGATTTTCAAATGACCGACTCGCCACGTCGATCCGCCGCGTCTTGGAAGGGCCATACTATGATTAAACTTTATGGCACAGATATATGAGAACATGGACCGCAATATTATTGGTGGGAACGCTTTTCTATCTTCAGGGATGTGTCGAAAAAGGAGCCTCGATCGCCCCTCTTGGAAAGGCCGAGTTCGTACCACAGTCGCCGCCCGATTCGGTGGTCGAATCAGGAATCAGACAAGATCCCCAGACTGGCGGATTACTTTTACAATGGTACAAAACGGCAGGCGCGTCCGCTTACAAAATCTTTCGATCTGACACGACGGACCCTAACGATAATCCGATTCAATTCTCCATGGCTCTCAATGTGATATCATCCACGGTTTTGAACGACACATCCGCCGTTGATGGCCTCGCGAGGACTGGCAAGAGATATTTCTATTACATAGTGGCGGTTAGTTCCGATGGCAGCCAGGGTCTCCCTTCGGACACAATTAGTTATGAGCTTATTAACAGGCCCGCGCTAATCGCTCCCGTGAACGGCAGTGCGGTACAACGTACATCGACAACTTTCGGTTGGGTCAACACGAGCGGGGGATATACAGTAATCAGGGTAGAGGACTTGACGGTCACGCCCGTCGCTCCCGTTTGGGTAAGCAAAAGATTTCAGACCTTCGCGCAGTACCCCTCCGTCGCGTACGACTTCGACAGCGCCTCTACACAGCAGCTTATTCCCGAGCATTCCTACCGCTGGCGCGTCGGGCGTTTTGGTGTCGATGCGGCCGGCAGGCCGTACGAGGGCTCCACTTCCACTTGGGGGACGTTTACTGTCAATTAGAAAACACGAGGTCAACTGTCCAGTCTTCGTGCGATCAAAGAAGAAGCGGCGTCCACTCCTGCCGCCGCGCCATTTGTTACCATGCCTCCGTTAACGGGCATGCAGACTGATCGGTTCCTGACAGGATTTACGCCGCGGTGTTGTCCACCACTCTTAACACCTCCGAGGTCATCCGCCGGATGCGGCGCTACTCAGACGATTCAGCTCGACAACGTCGCTTTTAGACGTGCGCCGCGTCGTACGATTTAACAGACTTATTGATGGACTCCTTCGCGGCCTGAGCTCCTTCCCATCCGAAACTCTTCACGAACTTCCCTTCGAGCTCCTTATAAGTCTCGAAGAAATGTTCGGCTTCACGGAGGAAGTGCCTCGCCACATCTGTTATGTCGAACACGTGGCTGTAGCGTGGATCGAGCGAGGGCACCGCGAGTATCTTGCTATCCGATCCCTTCTCATCCGTCATCACAAGCACGCCGACGGGTCTCGCGCGAAGCAGGAGTCCCGTCAGGAGCGGTTCCTCATTGAGGACAAGGACATCGAGCGGGTCGCCGTCATCCCAAAGCGTGTGCGGAATAAATCCGTAGGCGGTTGGATAATGGACGGCTGAGTAGAGCACACGATCCAGCCTGAAGACTTCCAGCTTGGGATCGTATTCAATTTTGGTGTGAGTTCCTTTAGGTATCTCGATTATTACATTTATTTCATCCGGCGCATTATCGCCGATCGGCAATTCCTTTAGATTCGGCATCTACTTTCTCGAACTTTGTTTTCGTTTTATACGCATGAAAGGGAGACACGGCGGAGTGCTAATACAAAAACCCGACTAAATTGCATCTCGCTATCGATACAATTTACAACAAACGAA
>JAJYRM010000032.1 GCA_021794075.1 Bacteroidota bacterium
CGGCTCGCGGCTGGCGAGCGGTGTATACTTCTACCGGCTCGTTGCTGGAAGTCATGTCATCACGAAGAAGATGCTGATGATCAAATAAGCATTGTAAACTGCGACTCACCTCCAAGGTGAGTCGCACTGGGAAAAAAAGGGCGGCCCATCGGACCGCCCTTTCACTATGCGCGATATTTTCAGACGACTCAGTTCGCCGAAACGACCCAGGTGTTTCCTGACTTCAGAAGCTTGTCGAGGCTGCCCTCGCCGCGTTTCTTGGTCACCGCCTGTATCTGTTCGGTCATCATCTCTTCGTACGACTTCCTCTCGGTCTGGAAGAATACGCCGATCGGGGTCGGGAAACCGGCGCGGTCGCTGAACGTCGCCAGCACCGTCGCCATCTCGAACGACTTCTCGTCGTACACGAGGAGATCGTTGACGGTGTACTTCCCGTCTTTCAGAGAGACTATCTCCGGTTTGAATCCGTCGACTCTCACGCCTTTGTCGTTTTCCTTTCCGAAGACGAGCGGCTTGCCGTGTTCGAGATACAGTACGTTGTCCGGCTTCGTGTCCTTCTCGGTAAGGAGGAGGAACGCGCCGTCGTTGAAGACGTTGCAGTTCTGGTAAATCTCAATGAACGCCGTCCCCTTATGTCTCGCCGCACGCAGGAGAACCTGCTGAAGATGCTTAGGGTCCCTGTCGAGACAGCGTGCCACGAAAGTCCCCTCTGCGCCGAGAGCGATCTGCACCGGGTTGAAAGGATAGTCGATCGTTCCGAAAGGAGTCGACTTCGTCTTCTTCCCGAGCTCCGATGTCGGCGAGTATTGTCCCTTCGTCAGGCCATAGATGCGGTTGTTGAACATGAGTATCTTCAGGCCGATGTTGCGCCTGAGAGAATGTATAAGGTGGTTGCCGCCTATCGAGAGCGCGTCTCCGTCACCCGAGGCAACCCAGACTGTGAGGTCAGGGTTGGCGGTTTTGACGCCGCTGGCAATAGCTGGTGCGCGGCCGTGAATGCCGTGGACGCCGTATGCGTTCATGTAGTACGGAAACCGGCTCGAGCAGCCGATACCCGATATGAAGACATGCTTTTCCTTCGGCGTGTCGAGCTCCGGAAGAATTCTCTGAACCTGCGCGAGTATCGAGTAATCGCCGCAACCCGGGCACCATCTTACATCCTGGTCGGAAGCGAAATCTTTCGCCGTGTATTTCTTCGTCTGAGTATCACCATTTCCATTTGACGTAGTCATTACTTTGCACCTCCTAAAGCATCTTTGATTGCCTGTTCGAGTTCAGCCGACCTGATTGGAAGGCCTCTGACCTTATTGAACTGAACTACCGGGACGAGGTATTCGGCTTTCAGAAGTTTCGCCAGCTGTCCCAGGTTGATCTCCGGGACGAAGACGGTCTTGAACTTCTTAAGCACTTCGCCCAGGTTCCGCGGGAACGGGTTCAAATAGCGCAGGTGCGCGTGAGATATCTTGTATCCGTTCTTGCGCATTCTCTCGACAGTCGACCTGACGCTTCCGAATGTGCCTCCCCAGCTGACGACTAGCAATTCGCCGCTCTGCTCGCCGTAGACTTCCTGGAGAGGGATATCTTTCTCTATTCCCTTCACCTTCTCGGCCCTGAGGTGCACCATGAAATCATGATTATCGGGGTCGTAACTGACGTTTCCGGTGATGTTCGCCTTCTCGAGTCCGCCGATCCTGTGCTCGAGCCCAGGAGTACCGGGAAGCGCCCACGGACGGACGTTGTTCTCGTTTCTCGCGTACGGGTGGAAGTTCTCGGGATCTGTCCTGAAGTGGACTGGAATCTCCGGAAGGTCCTTCGCGTCGGGTACCAGCCACGGTTCGCTTCCATTGCCGAGATAGCCGTCGGTCAGAAGATAAACCGGTGTCATGTACTTCACGGCCAACCTTGCCGCTTCGAAAGCCATGTGGAAGCAATCCGCGGGTGTCGACGCCGCGATCACAACCGCAGGGGCTTCGCCATGTCGGCCGTAAGTGACGAACATTAGATCGGACTGTTCGGTCTTTGTCGGCAAACCGGTTGAAGGACCACCGCGCTGGACGTCCACGATAACGAGCGGAAGTTCAAGCATGATCGCGAGGCTGATCGTTTCGGATTTGAGCGCCGCGCCGGGACCGCTTGTCCCCGACACAGCCAGGCTCCCCGCGTAAGCAGCTCCGACCGCCGCGCCCGCGGCCGCGATTTCATCCTCAGCCTGGTAGGTTTTCACGTTGTAGTTCTTGTACCCCGACAGGTTATGAAGAATATCACTAGCCGGAGTGATGGGATAGCTGGCGTAGTAGAGAGGGAGCTTCGCCTTCTGCGCCGCCGCGACGACACCAAGGGCAACAGCTTCGTTACCCGTGATATTCCTATAGAGCCCCGGTTTCAGCTGCGCAGGCTTCACTTCAAACCTGGCGCCGAAAGCTTCGGTCGATTCACCGTAGTAATAACCCGCCTTCAGCGCCTTGTCGTTCGCTTCAGCTATCTGAGGTTCTTTTCCGAATTTTTCTTTGATCCAGTCAGCGGTCGGTTCAATCGGGCGCGAGTACATCCAGTACATAAGCCCAAGAGCGAAGAAGTTCTTGCAGCGTACCATCTCTTTCTGCGACAGCCCGCTCCCCTGCAACGCGTTAAGCGTAAGCTTCGTGATCGGGACCTCTATCAGCTGGTAACTGGCGAGAGAGTCATCCTTGAGCGGATTTCCCTCGTAGCCGGCAAGTCCGAGGTTCTTGTCGTCGAACGCATCTATATTCGCTACGATGACGCCGCCTTTCTTAAGATCTTTAAGGTGGACTTTCAGCGCGGCGGGGTTCATGGCCACAAGCACGTCCGGATGATCTCCAGGCGTCAGAATATCCCAGCTTGAAAAGTGAAGTTGAAAACTCGATACACCGAACAACGTTCCGGCAGGAGCGCGTATCTCCGCCGGATAATCCGGTAACGTGCTGAGGTCGTTCCCGACCAGAGCGGTGGTGTTGGTGAACTGCGTACCGGTAAGCTGCATCCCGTCACCAGAATCCCCGGCAAATCGTATCACCACATCATCCAATGTCTCAATAGTCTTGCTCATTCATGTTTCCTCTGATTAGTTGCTTTCATGACATTTGGTTAAGGAACAGGAACCACTTGGCAAAGTAACCTGAAAGCCCGGTTAAATTATTGGTCACGATAACCACTGCTGTGATGATCAAGAATACTATCCCTGTCACCTCGATCCAATTGATATATCTCTTGTATCTTTTTACGAACGCATGAAATGCTTTGGAAGTCAGACTCGCCGCGATTAACAGCAGTCGAACCCCGGAAGGATTCTCTGAAGATATCGACATGCTGCTTGCCGGCATTAGATACTTAGGAAGGTAGAATGATACCGACAAAACAGGCAGGGTACACGACGAGGGAGAGGAGAACATCCCCTTGATATATTCCGTCGATATCCTAACCTTTTTCACCGCTATCTCCACAAAAAATAACTCAGAAACGACGTCTAAACAAGGTAAGACAGAATGGAAGGAGTGAAAATAGCGTGCCGAACAGGCCCGCCTTCGTCGATGAATTCTGCACTATGAAACATCCATAGGCTTAAGGACGGGGCAACTTCCCCCGGCGCGTGGACGAGAAGCCTCAAACAAAGGAGGCTTCACCGGTAGACTTTAATCATATCCGTCAGCCTGCGGGGACCGAGTCCCCGCCAACAACGTCGAACAGACAGCGGGTTGGATTCGTCGCCTCACCGCCGCCGTGACTCGTTACTCCTGCTGCTTGACGACCTGGACGCCAACTTCAGCGGAGACCTGCTGGTGCAGCTTAATGGGAACCTTGTAGCTGCCGAGCGTCTTGATAGGTTCCGCGAGCTCGATGCGTCTGCGATCGACCTCGATCCCCTTCTCCGCGAGCTTCTCTGCTATCATTTGTGACGTGACCGATCCGAAGAGTTTGTCCTCTTCACCGGCTTGGACTTCGATGGTCAGTTCGACGGCATTGAGTTTCTCCGCGAACACTTTCGCGTCCTGTATCTCACGGTTCACCCGCGCCTCGTAGGCTCTCTTTTCATTCTCCATCATCTTGAGGTAACCCGGCGCGTAGGGATACGCGACCTTCTGCGGAATCAGAAAATTCCGGGCATAGCCGTCGCGAACGTCGACCACTTTGCCGATCTCTCCGAGTCCCTCGTAATTTTTTCTCAATATTACTTTCATATCAACTCCTTGGTGAAAAGCGTAATTAGCGTATAGTAAGGAGCAAGTAGCGGTAATAAGCAACGCCGCGGAAAACACATTCGCAGACGTGTACTTACCTACTATCTACTACCTACCTATCCCTATCTTATTATGTCCGAGACAAACGGCAGCAGCGCGAGGTGACGTGCACGCTTTATCGCGAGCGCGAGCTGGCGCTGATGCTTCGCGCAGGTCCCTGTTACCCGGCGGGGAATGATTTTCCCCTGCTCGGAGGTAAACTTCACGAGGCGTTTCTCGTCCTTGTAGTCAATATAGACATCGCCGCTTTCGCAGAACCTGCAGACTTTTCTTTTCTTGATTTCTTTTACCGGTAGCAATTCATTTACTCGCTGATTTTGTGACCATTATTTCTCAACAATTCGGCTTCTTCGTTCGTCAGGAAGTGATCGAACGACTCATCCGTAAAACTTGATGGTTCATCTTCTGTAACCTGTTCCATTGTAACATCCGACATGTGTCCGCGTTTGTTCAGGAACTGAATTCTTCTCGCCTTGATCTCGACGATCGAGCGGTTGTGTCCGTCGTCGGTCTTCCAGTTTCGGCTTTGGAGTTCGCCGTCAATTAGAACGGCACTCCCTTTCTTCAACCTGTCCCGGCAGCTGTCGGCCAGTTTGTTCCAAGCAACGATGCCCACATAGCAAACGTCTTCCTGCCATTGGTTTCCACTGTCACGAAACTTCCTGTTCGACGCGACGGTGAAATTGACGACCGGGGTACCGTTGGTCGTCTGCCGGAATATCGGGTCTTTTGTCAAGTTACCCGCGATAACGACGCAGTTCATTTCGGGCATCTTTAGGTCAGCCATAAGTCCTCCATCAATAGTTTGGCCTTACTCTCGATTCTTACATCTACTCTTGATCTTTGCCGACAGCCGAAGCGGTACGCCCACCCGACGGATGCTGTTCCTCCGTGCGGAAAGATGGTTCAGTTTGCTCGCTTCTCGCGACGCGCTGATGGCGACGTTTCTTAACTCCAGCCCGGGCTTTCAACATATTCTTATCTACTACAACCGTAAGGTGACGGATCACTTCCTCGTCAAGCTTGAAGGTCTGTTCGAGTTTTGCGACGATATCCGTCGGCGATTTATGGAGCACTTGGACGTAGAAGCCCGCGTTCTTCTTCTTGATAGTATAAGCCAGGCGTCTTCTTCCCCAGCGGTCTACCGCGGTAACTTCGCCGCTATTCTTCGTGATAAACTCCTGATAGCGCGTTACGACCGCCTCGATCTGAGCGTCTTCCAAGTTAGAATTGATGATGAAAGTTGTCTCGTATTCTCGCTGAATGATGTTCAGTTTAATTCACCTCCTTTGGTCTTTTAATCCTGTTAATTCAGTTAAACCTGTTCATGGCGGTTTGAATACCGGATCCGATGAAGACGAACGCCGCGTCCGCGGCGTTCTTTATCATCTTCTCGACTTCCGGCAGTTCCTCTTCTTCAAATTCGGACAGCACAAAACCCGCCATATCTCTTTTCAGAACGCTCCTTTGGGCCGGCAGAGCTTCACCGGTTCCAATACCGCACCTGAGCCTCGGAAAGCTGTCGTCGTTTAAATTATAGATTATAGAATACATCCCGTTATGGCCGCCGTCGCTTCCGCCTTTGCGGAGTCGAAGCTTGCCGAGGGGGATGTTGAAATCATCGTATACAACAAGCAGGTCAGTCGTCTCCACGCCAAATCTCTGCGACGCATCTTTGACGGCTATGCCGCTGTTGTTCATGAAAGTAGTCGGCTTGATCAGGACGACATCCTCGCCGGAATGTCGCATCTCCGCGAAATAATACTCGCCTTTCCCTGGCTTGAACGTCTTCCGGGCATTAGCCGCGAGGAGATCGACAACCATGAACCCGACGTTGTGCCTCGTGGCCTCATATTCGGATCCAACGTTCCCGAGCCCGACTATCATCTTCGTGCCCAATCCACCGGATCCCTTGAGAATATCGTCATATGCAGCAGGGAATAAATCCGCTTACTTCTTGGCCTTTTCATCAGGAGCCGCTTCGGCGCCTTCTTCGGTCTTCTTAGTCTTTCCGATGACCTCAGGCTCGGCAGGAGCTTCAGCAGCTGCTGCAGCCGCGGCTTCCGGAGTCTCTTCCTTGATAACTGGCGGCGGCACGACGGTAACGATCGCGGACTCGAGGTTGTCCATGATCTTGATTCCTTCGAGCTTCAAGTCTTTTATGTGGACCGAGTCGCCGATCCCGAGTTCAGCAACATCCACGGTGACGTGCTCCGGCACGCTGTCAGGTTCGCAGTGGATCCTGATCCTGTGAATTGACTGCTGGAGGATCCCACCGTCCTTGATTCCTTTGGCTGAACCTGTCAGGCGAACAGGTATCTCGACGGTGATCTTCTCACCCGCCCTGATACCATGGAGATCGAAATGAAGGATCTTCCCAACGACGGGGTCGAACTGAACTTCGCTCAGTACCGCGCGCTGCTCAGAACCATCCTCAAACTTTACTTTTATGACATGAGCGGCGTGAGATCTGACCAACGTGCGTATCGGAGCTTCGTCCGCCTGGAGCGTGACATTCTCACTCCCCATATAAAACACACCGGGGACTTTCTTTTCCGAGTAAAGCGTCTTAGCCTTCTTGCCCACCAATGTCCTCTTCTGAACATTAAGCACAACGTCTTGCATTTTATCCTCTTACTTAATTTCGAATAATGAACTTATCGATTCGTTCTGGTAAGTCCTCCGAATCGCTTCCGCGAAGAGTCTCGCGACAGATTCCACCTCGATCTTATCCGATTTCCGCTTCATCGGGACGGTGTCGCTAACGATGAGTTTCTTCAACGGACTGCTTTCTATTCTCTCATAGGCGTTGCCGCTGAAGATCGGATGTGTGCACGCGCCGTAAATGTCGTTCACCCCCGCGGCCTTCAGTGCGTTTACGCCGGCGACAAAAGTACCGGCGGTATCGATCAGGTCGTCGACGATCAGGACATTCTTTCCCTTCACATCGCCGATTATGTTGACAACTTCCGCGATGTTTGCCTTGGGACGTCTCTTGTCGATGAGGACCAGATCAGCTTCAAGCCTTGTGGCGTACGCGCGGGCGAACTTTATTCCACCGACGTCCGGCGAGACCACGACCAGGTTCGGGATCTTAAGATCTTTTATTTTCTTGACGAAGACCGCGGATGAATAAAGGTGATCCACGGGTATATCGAAGAAACCCTGTATCTGCGCGGCGTGCAGATCCATGGTTAGAATCCGATCCGCCCCGGCTACGGTCAGGAGATTCGCAACGAGCTTGGAAGAGATCGCAACTCTCGGCTGATCCTTCCTGTCCTGGCGAGCGTAGCCGAAGTAAGGGATCACCGCCGTAATTCTAGATGCGGAGGCGCGTTTTGCCGCGTCAACCATGATGAGAAGTTCCATCAGATTCTCAGCCGGGGGGCAAGTGCTCTGAATGATAAAGACATCCGACCCGCGAATGTTGTCGGAGTATTTCACCCAGATCTCGCCGTCACTGAAATTGACGATTTCCCTCTCACCTAGAGGTTCGCCGATCTCGTAGGCAATCTTCTCCGCCAGAGCAAGATTGCTTCTTCCAGAGAATATCTTAATACCGTCCATTAGTCTCGTTTTCTTCGCCGGTTCGCAAGGATCCTCCGCGGATGGCGGATTCGGATGTCTCGAAAGCGCCTAAGCGCAACCGAGGTACCTTACCACTGGCATTTTCAGGATATGTCAAATCTCGAAGCCGCTAAAGATTATTCCACGGCCGTGCATCAATACGTTCTTCGTTCCGATCAAAAAAACTCGAACGAAGTATTCCATCTACGCTGGGGCGGCAGGATTCGAACCTACGAGTGGCGGCTCCAAAGGCCGCTGCCTTACCACTTGGCTACGCCCCAATAGGACTTCCAAGAAACCGCCCACGCCACAATACGCGTAGCGGCTTAAAATATACTCCTTCACACGCTTAAAATCAAAGTCCAAACAGACGATTTGCTTCTCACGTCAAATCGCCTAATTCGGCAAAGTACTCAAAAAGATGCGCTTAGCCGCGTTGCTTGTGGGTATCCCTTTCCAGACAAGATCAAATCATCGCCAAGTCTGGCAAGTCCGGTTTCCGAACGGAAGGCGTGCTCCGATATTGTCCTCGCCTCAACCTCACCGAAAAGACGATACCGACTTACTTGATCGCCCGTAAAGCTATTCTATTTCCTTCCGTGTCCTCGAAGACCGACATGTAGCCCATCTCGGGAGATATCTGAGTCCTGGCTATGACAACCCTGCCACCGCCATCTTCGACTCTATCAATGACATTCTGCAATTCCGGATTTGCATTCAGGTATACAAGCACACCGTCGTGGCTCGGCTTGTAAAAGCGATCATACTCGCACAAAGCCCCTCCGACCGTTCCCACCCTGACCGGGAAAATCGCCATCTTCAAACCGGTCCCAAGCGTTACCTGCTGCATCCTGATTTCAAAAATCATCTCATAGAATTCTTTCGCCCTCGCCAGGTTATGCACCGGTATCTCGAACCAGTTCAATGCACCTTCCATTGACTTCATTGCCCACCTCCTGCGCTGTATAACTAATGCCCACTTTCCCAATTGCCCTGCTGCACATAAGTGTGTGGGAAATCAGTGAGTGACACGACGCACTCCCCTTGATCACGCACTCTATCGCAGCGTCAGAAAACTACCCTGACACCATACAAAATGCAACTAATGGAGGCCCAATCGCCAGACTAATCCGGGCACCGCTTCGGCACGGTATAGCTGACACGTGTTACCAAACAAAAACCGTTCCCCAATTATGAAGGGCCTGCCTGTTGCATGAGCCACTTTCCCTTTCGACGCCAAAGCGGTTGCAATCTCGACAGGCCGGGAGCTAAGCTCGCACGAATTTCAGCGAGCCGATCCCGACGGCAGGATATCGATACGTCCGCTGACTGTCCTCAGGCAGATCGGCGCATCGCCGTTACTAAGCATCCTTGTTAGACTTGCGCCCAAACGGACGAACGGATTGTGTTCAACTTCAAGTGACAATCTCATTCCTATCGCGAGCCAATACATTCACGTTGCCATTGACATTCCGAAGGCTTACGGTTCGGTTAGAGGTTAAAGGCCGCCGAAAGGAAGCCGAAAATTCCGGCAATCATCGATTCGCCCCATCTTACTTCGCGCACTCCTTCCTAATGTTCGATGGAGCTAAACTGCTTGATATAGATGTTCCCCGAGGTAGTATGCAGAAGGACTTCTTGACCGCCTCCGTTTATCGTGAACTCAGCCCGACGGGTCCCATAGCTTCCGGATGTAAAGGTCATCGGGAAGTCCGAGATAATTTTGTCGTCATCGCCACCTGAGATATCGGCTTTGATCGTCACCTTCGCGTCGGAGGGAAGGTATAGATAAACATCGCCGCCGCTCGACTCGATCCTGCTCGTCCCGTCACCCTTTGGGATCAGACCAACCTTGACAGTTCCGCCGGATGAGTAAACATTGGCCGAGCCCACCGCCTGCATGACGTTCACATCGCCGCCGGAGGTGTTTGCACTGACTGTCCCGTCGCCGGACTTAAGAGCGATGTCGCCGCCGGAAGTGGAGAGTGTCACGTTACCGCCGACTTTACCTACCGAGACATTTCCGCTTGAAGTCGAGGCCGATAGGCTTCCGCCGACGTTGCCGATGCTCATGTCGCCGCCGGAGGTAGAGGCACGTAGACTGCCCCCCACGGAAGTTACCGCGATGTCGCCGCCAGAAGTGGAGACATCGACATTCTTGACGGCGTGACCGACCCGGATGTCCCCGCCAGAGGTGGTAAGCTTGGCATCGCCTTCAATATCGCGAAGCGTGATGTCGCCACCGGATGTCTGTCCGCTAACTTCGCCGCTTAAGCCGTCAAGCGTGAGATCTCCGCCGGAAGTGTGCATGGCCGCCCCACCTTGAAGAGGCCCTGTTATCCTGATATCGCCGCCGGAGGTTGCTAAAGCAACATTGAAATCCTTCGGCACGTAAAAGTCGAAACGCAGGTTACGCTCCGAAGAAAACCAGCCATGATGCGGATGGAAATCCACCTGCACCGTATTGCCATGAAGTTCGGCTTTGAGATAATCGGCTTCATCTCCAATGTTCTGGGCCGTCAACTGCACCTGCATCTTGTCCCACACTTTGACCGTAATGTCGCCTCCACTCACCGAGACAACAAGCTTTCCGCCGTTAGAAACGTTGAAGTCCTTCTGAACGTCTGCGGACGCGCGTTCTGTTCCGAAAGCCATGACGGCCATAAACAGGACCAACGTTACCGACAATGAAATATTCTTTTTCATGATTACAGCTCCTTTAATTCTTTGAGCATATCTTTTGCCTTAAGTCTAACATATCGGTTTTGATCCGAAGTGGATTTCTCCCTTAGAACATTGAGGACCTGAGGGTCTACTCGACTGTTGGCGGCCAACGAACCGCGCCTCAACTCTTTTCCCGCCAGGAAGTTGATGGCTGCCACGCGCATCCCCGGGTTTTTGTCATGCTGAAGGACATAGAGCATCGCTTCCTTGATATTATTATTAAACGGAAGTTTATCAAGCGAAACCAGCGCTTCCCTCCTGACGCCAGCATTGTCGTCACTCTTGACGGCCCTTATCAGTGCATCCTCTACCTCCCTGTCGGGTCTCCCCGAAGCATCGATCATTCCTATTGTTTTCAACCTGACGCCTGGATTATCCGAATTCACCAACGCGTACGCCAGTATCTTCTGAATATTCCTGTTATCAATAGAACCTTCCACCTCGTATGGCTTGACGACGTTGAATGAGAACTTAAGATTGCCCGACGCGGTCTCACCTTCGAGGAAACGAACGTCCGTTATGGCGGCCGCGCCCGCTCCCTTCGCGGAAATCTCTGAGACAACATTGCGAACCGATTGCGCACCATACCTTCCGCCGAAGATCAGATAGCCCGAGATAACTCCCGCTGCAAGCGCCACCAATGCCACTCCGGCGACTTCATAAGCAGGCGTTAAGCTATTTATCCAGCGCTGCCGAGACTGTGAATCCGCATATCCGGCCCTTCCAGCTTTCTGATTTTTTTTCCGGGTCAAGAAGTTCCTTACCCGACTTCTTGCTTCCTGTATTAGCTGCTCGATATCCATTTCCGGTCGCGCATCCACTTTCGGAAGGAGTTCGTCCAGCTGCCGGGACAATTTGGAGCATGACGGACACTGCTTGAGGTGATTTTCCAACGACGCTTCGTCGTCGCGCCCTATTTCGTCATAGCGGGAAAGGACAATGAGTTCTTCATACCTTTTGTGTCTCATAATCGATCTCCTCTTAAAGAACGGCTTCAAGTTCCTTCTGCAGCCTGCGAACGGCCTCGTAAAGATGCTTTTTCACCGTGCCTTCGGAACAATCAGCCAACGAGGCAATTTCTCTGAGCTTGTAGCCTTCATAGTGCTTCATTGTGAATACGAACCTCTGCATCGGAGAAAGCCCGCAGAGTGCCCGCTCGATTTGCCTGCCAAGTTCGGCCTTGAAAAACTCCCCCTCCGTTGTGTGCGATGAAGGAGGTTCATGCGAGTACGCGTCTTCCTGTGCATCGTCGCGCAGGCCCTCCCCCGCTAAAGAAACATTCAGGTGCCGCTTTTGGGCTGTCCTAAAGCGAATACAAACATTGGTCGCGATCCTGTAGAGCCAAGTCGAAAACTCACTCCGCATTTCAAATTTCCCAATGGATCTATACGCCCGTATGAGTGTCTCCTGGTAAATGTCTTTTGCATCGTCTGAATTTCTGGCATAAGAAAATGCAAGCGAGAGAATCCGCCGGTCGTATCTCTGGACCAGCTCTTCGAAAGCATTAACATCCCCGCCCTGCGCGCTTATTATCAGTTCTCTGTCAGTGACGATGCTCGTTGCGGCCGAGATTTCCGGCAATTGTTCCTCTTTTTTTTCGTCTCTGGGCGTTTTCATTGGTTTGGACTCCTAATGCCATGAAAAAGTTGGGGGCACAGGTCCAGATTGTTTCAGGAATCGCGTGCTTTTGGAATTGACTACGCCGGGGAGGAATTGGGGGGTACAGACAAGGGCAATCCGGAGAGGATATGCCAGGCCGGATTACAGGTGCACGAGGACTCTTAAAGAAGTGCCCAGAAAATAAAGCGATAGGAGAATCAGCACAACCCCCAGCGCATAGTTGACCTTCTTCATCATTTCATTCGAAATGAATCTCTTTGCCCAGTGGAGGGTATTCGCGAGTGTGATGAGGTAAGATGCAAGCCCGATAGTTCCGGCAGCCAGGAACAGAAGCGAAATATGAGTGTCAAAGTCCGTGACAAGGCCGAGGTCCTTGATTATTCTCACGCCGATCAGCCACCAAACGATCATCATCGGGTTCGTCACCGCCAACGAAAAACCGGTGACGTATGAAAGCCTCTTGCTCTTCAAGGTAGGGTGAGTCAACTCGAGCATATTCGCCTTCTTGCCGTCGCGGAATGTGAAGAAAGCAAGGAGCCAGAGTATGACGGTAGCAACAATTCCAAAAATTGCGACTACAGTCGGGCTCTTCAGAAATGGCGCGACACCAAAGAGCGCTACACTGCCGTACATGAAATCCGAGCTCACAGATCCGAGCGCGACCATGTAAGCGGCGCGCAAATGGCTGTTCAGAGATCGCTTGGCAATTTCAATCTGTGTAGCGCCGATGGGAATCGCTGTAAGAAAACCCATGACATACGTGATAAGCAGGAACAAAACTGTATCCATCGCACCTTTTTGATTGTTTAAATCAATATAGGCCTTTACTTGACAAGAATCCGCATCCGCGCGTTGCTGATGATCTTGCCTGCGGACTCTAAATGCCTTAAAGCTTCAAGAGCGACGTCAGACGGGTCGAGGTTGCGGAAGCAGCGAACTTCCTTACATGTCTTAGCCATCTTGTTGATGCAGGTAATATTCCTGCACTGACTCTTCGCGACGAAGGACCTCGACGGCGCGTCCTGGTTGGCGGCGAAGAAGCCTGGGGCCGACGAATCATACCCGTAGATATGAAACGGCGTGCCTCCGAATACAGACAACACAGCAGTTTTGTTCCTAAGACTCTTTCCGGTTCGTCTTGAGTACTTGCGGGCGGCAGCAAGATGAAGCGGGCCGGTATCGCCGCTTATAAAAACGTCGGACAAATCCACGAGAGCAGTATAGACATCAAGTGGGGTCGATGGTGGGATTACGGTAATCTTCTTCCGGTGTTCAGGCGAAAGTGAAAAGAGGAGCTCATGTTCTATGAGCTTCTCGACATGACCGGCGCCAAGCAAAATCGAGCAGTTCATCCCGGAGAGCTTCCTCAGGACGCTGAGCTGGAAATCGAAAGGCATCCTTGTAAATTTTGCCGAGGCATCCGGATTGAATAATACGATCGGGTTGTCGGTCGAGATGTCATTACTCTCGAGGAAATTCCTCGCAGCGTCGATAGCTTCGTCGGACAGGTACAAATCAGCGCCCTTAAACTCTGCGGAAGTTCCTTCCTTGAGTCGGTCGCGGAATACATCCCGGATAAAATCGTAAGACCTGTAAACGACGTTATTGATTACTTCTCCCCGCTTCCCTTCATTCCTGACAAGTTCCGCGGCCATCATGGCATAGTTTACTACGTTCTTCTTCCCGAAGATCCTGTCATCCAACATCGGGCTGAAGTTGATTACTAGATCATATTCATAAGACTCAGCGATCTCTGCAAGTCTCTCGATGTCGCTATCCTTCGGATAGGGTGCGCCCTCGTAAACCGGGTAGAGATTTGAAATCTTTGGATTGCCTTCGATAAGGTCTTTGGCTGATTTTTTTATTACACAGTCCAACCGTGCGTCAGGGAGAATCTCTCTCAGCGCAGTGATGGCGCCCTGCGCAATGATAGCATCACCGATATTAATGTCGGAGGCGACGAGCACAGCTTCAATTTTCTTCGCCCTTCCGAACTGCTTTCTCGCCTGCTTTTCGACAGCCTTATAGACCAGGATATTACCGAGAAGATTCCTGACCGTAACGTCAAGAATCCGTCCGCCACGTTGCGGGAAGACATCGGTTACAAGACTTGTGAACTGAAAAAACTTCTTAAACTGTGTCTCCTTGTCCATCTAGATCGGTTCCTTCTGCTGCCCCCCGGACAAGTGTGCGAAACCCGCGATATTGTTCAAATGAATCTCCTCTCTTTTCTTGAAGACTGCCCGGTAATCTACTGATTCGACAAGAATAGCTCTAGAGAAGTCGGAAACATTCGCCGTATTCAATATAATGGTTCAAAATGAAATTAGAATGATTATTTAATTAGAAGCTCTAAATTCCGTGGAATTTCACGCATAATTGGGTTATGTCGTCGCTTTGAGGCGCCTGTCCAACGAACAACGCGACATCTTTCCTGACAGTTTCCAGAATTTCATCCGGGTCTAGGCCTGCATTTAACCTTAATAGATCCTCGATCCGTTCCTCTGAAAACTGGTCGCCATTTTCGTTTAGGGCCTCATTGACACCATCGGTAAACATGTATAAGATGTTTTCGGGCGCGATTTCTTCGGTTCCAACTTCATAACTGACGTTTGGGACCACGCCAAGCATCAAACCGCCGGCCTCGAGCCTTAGGACACTCCCATTCTCCTTCAGCAGAAACGGATAGTTATGTCCGGCATTTATGTAAGTAAGCCGCCTCTCGACGGAATCATAGACAGCGATGAAGAACGTTATAAACCTGTCAAAATCGGTGTTCTCGTAGACTATATTGTTTAAACGTCCGACGATTTGATTGAGTTTCAGCTCGGTTGCCATGAGCGCCCTGAAAGCCGACTGAAGATTTGCCATCAAAAGGGCGGCAGGAAAACCTTTCCCCGATACATCGGCGATCGCCACACAGATCAATCTATCACTCAGCTTCATCACATCGAAATAGTCGCCTCCTACCTGCTTGGTTGGGATATGGAACGTTCCGACGGTGCAGCCGGCAAACCTGGGATTCTCTCTCGGGAGAAGTTTCTCCTGAATAGAATGAGCAAGATTGAGTTCTTCCTCGAGGCGTTGCTTGGCAAGCGACTCCTCGAAAAGTCTTGCGTTATCTATAGCCATTGCCGCAAGATTGCAGAGCGACGAGATGAAGCTCATCTCGGCGTCGGTGTATTTCGCGTGCGACAGCCTCTCACCCAGCACGAGAATCCCATCCGTTTTTCCCTGAAGTTTGAACGGGATGACGACCTCGGCTCCGAGCTCAATCAGCCTGGCTGCCGACGCGTTCTTCCCCACCAATTCTACCAGTCTCACCGGCGCCTCGTGGGAGCACATCGTGCTTAGGTCAGCTTCTTCGAGACCGGGGATCTTGTTGACGACTATTCTCCCTTTCGAATTTTGGACCAAACAGATTGCGTATTTCCTGGCGCCGGTCTGACCCATGACCGCGAACTCGAGAGTTCTTATCGCCCTCACTTCGTCGGTAAGCAGATTGAATTCCTTGCTCAGCTCGAACAGAGTTTGGAGTTCCTGGACGCGCCTTTGAAGCTCGGAGTTAGACTCCTTGTACTGCTGAAACACAATTGCGTTCTCGATAGCAGCCGCGGCGATGTTGCAGAGGGTCGAAACGAACTCTATCTCGCTCGAGAGAAGTTCGGTCCCTACGAGTTTCTTGCCAATGAAGAGATAACCTAAGAGTCGGTGAGACGTGCGGATAGCAAAGAGTCTCACCGCACCGGCGACGGCAAGGTCTCCACCGGCGCCGTTCCGCATCTCCGAAACCGCGACCGATCCTTCCATGTCGAGAGTGAACAGTCTTGAAATCGTTTCATCTTCCAGGACAATCCCTTTGCCGATCCTTAGGAACTCTTCCTTACCGGAAGAAACGTCCGGAAGGCGAACTACGGCAGCGGTCTTGGAAACAGCCAGCTTCCCCATTGAGGCCAGCATGATATGATTGATGATGAACTTATAGTCGAGAGATGAATTTAGAATCTTCGCGGTTTCGATTAGCGACGTGAGTTCGACTATTCTGTCGCTGCCGCTTTTTTTCGGCCGCCGTCCGGCGGGCGATTTAAGACTTTTGCTCATTTCTCAGGTACCGGACAAGCCTCACCTCGTTGGAAGTGTCCCTGTCCTGATATTCGACTGTGTCCATGAGCTTCTTCATCAGGAAGATGCCGAGGCCGCCCGCCTTATGCTTCCTGTATTTGTCCCGGATATTGGGGACGGGGACTTCATCCGGTTTGAAGCTCGCGCCCCAATCGCGGACGACTATCTGAAATTCCCTGCCTGTGGCAAGCACCCTGACTTCAAACTCAGCGTCGGGTTTCCCTTTGTAAGCATGCTTGATCACGTTGGTGCACGCCTCATCGACCGCGAGCGTGATCTCCGAGACCTCTTTATCGCCGAAGCCGAACCGCGCGGCCAGTTCATCGACAAATTCCCGCACTTCGGCAAGGGCATTTGTGGTGCTCTTAAAAACTCTCTTGGCTTCTATTTTTTCGGAACTTTTCACCTTCGTTCGCTGCGCTTGTGACGAAACGGTTAGCGGCTGTTGAACTTCTTCAGTGCTTCTTCCTGGTCTTTATATATCTCATATAGATATGGAAAGCCGAGAAGATCGAAGACGTTGAAGACTTTTTGCTGCATATTGGCGAGCTTAATGTCGCCGTGATTGTTTCGCACCTCGTCGATATAGGCCATGAAGACGCCGAGACCGGCGCTCGATATATAATTCAAAGCGTCGAAGTTGACCACGATATTGTATTTGCCTTTGGACATGAGTTCAGAAAATGTCTTTTCAAGATCGGGCGCGGTATGGGCGTCAAGGAAGCCTTGGAGCTCCATGACAACCGCGTTGCCCGATTCTCGAGTCAGCACCTTAAACTCATTCATTACTTCCTCCACCTTTGCTAGAATTTTCCCGTCCGTCGGCATCCCGGCTGAAAACAAGGTCCAATCGAACGCAACTCAAAATTATCTCCACTTCAATATCAGCACGGTCGTGTCATCGACCGCGTCCGTTCCCTGCGAAAATTCAGCCAGGGCGCGGATAATGCCTCCCTTGATTTCAGTCGCGGATCCTGCGCTCAACTCCTTCAACAGCGCGTAGAACCGCTCCTCTCCAAACTCCTTACCGGCGGGATCACGCTGATCGGTAATTCCGTCGGTGTAAAGCACAATTGTATCGCCAGCTTTCAACTCATACTTCTCTTCGCCAAGATGCCTGCCGAAATCCGCCGACGGTTCCAGCCCGAGCCCGACTCCGGTCGGCCTGATTAGCCTGCAAATCTTTTCGCCGGACTCGCCATTTAAACTTATCAAAACACCGGGCGTATGACCGGCCCTCACGACGGAGAGCTCTCCGGTTTCGCCGTTCAGCATCGCGTAGATCAATGTAATAAAAAAATTCTTCTGCAGTGTGTTCCCGACAGCCTCGTTTGCGGCCATCATGAACTCCGACGGCGATTTCCCGGAAGCCGAGAGCGATTGGAACACGCCCTTCATATAGGCCATGTAGAAAGCCGCGGATGTTCCCTTTCCGGAAACGTCTCCGACGACGAAAGCATATCGGCTCGGGTCGATCTGCGAGCAGTCAATATAGTCACCACCTACTTCGAATGCAGGGAACGAAAGAAAATCGGTCTCGAACTTGTCCGAGCTTGGCAGGCTCGTCGGCAAGAGCTTCAGCTGCATCTCATGCGCAATCCGCAGCTCGTGCTGCAGTCGCTCGTTCTCAAGCGACTTCGAGAAGAGAAGAGAATTCTGAATCGCGACGGCGGCGGTGTCCGCGAACGCGCTCACGGTGGAAATCTCCTCCTCGTCGAACGCGTAGGGCATCTCGTGAGCCGCGTAAAGCATCCCGATGAACTCTTCGTGCGCGATAAGAGGAACCGCCAGCAGCGATCTGGACGGGAAATTCTTCAATCCAAATTTGCCGAACTCCTCAATATCATGTATGATCACACGCTTGTTCACCCTGACTTCTTTGCGCACTTCGTCGAAGTCAAATGCCGATAGTTCGTATTGGCTCGTCCTGTGAGTGGCCGAAATCCTGTACTCATCCGGCGAACTTCCGTCCCCTTCGTACCTGAGCTCAATCCACACTTTGTTCGCCTGAGTGACGGCGCCGACCACGGCAACGGTATTATTGAGTACCTCCGTTGTGTCCATCACGTTCGTGATGACTTTGCTGAGATTCTGATACGAGTCCAGCTCTCTCTTCTTCTTTTCGAATACCCCGCTCGTCGGTATGTGAAATATCGTTATGATGAATGCGAAGGAGAAGTAAATCGTCAGGAAGAGGAAGACTATCTTCGCGAACTCACTCATGGGCGGGCTGTAGAAGCCGAGCACCCCTCCCGCCAGGTTTGCCGGACCTATCGAAGCATACGAGTAGCCGAAAAGGACGATCAGCACCAGGGAGTGAACCAGGGATTTATATTTATCCTTCCTTGTCAGGAAGACTATCCAGTTCATGCTGACGATGTGAAGCACGGCAATGAAGACTGCAACCACGAACGCGATTTCCCTTATCGTGGAGAGGAACGGCGAACCGCCGAAAACGCTGAGCAGCGAAGCGGCGACCGTGAAGCCTAAGAAGACTTCGAATCGCCTCCTCACCTTCCTCTCAGGCTTTATGTAAATAATATCGCTTACCGTCATCAAAAGGATGAATACGAACGCGCCTATGCCATACGCGAAAGCGGTAGTGGCGATGAGCTGCATTACGTTTGACGGGACGAACTTTCCGGCGGAGGTGCCTTTGCCTTCGAGGAGAATGCCCCAGGCTGATATTATGGCCGCGGAGAAAAACCCGTAGCCTACAAGCTTTCGGAGAATTTCAAGCGGTTTCGCGGAGGTCTTTGTCCTGAAATTCCTAAGCGCGGCATAAAGGAAGAAAAACGAGCCGATTGTGAAGAGGCTTCTAATGCTATTAAGAACGGGATCCTCCAGGCCGATCGATATTCTGATCCAGTCAAAGACCAGTAAGGCTGCTGCAATCGACCCGGCTGCGACGAAGTAGAGGCTATTTCTGAGGCTTATTCGCATGTGCTTTAATCTAATCCTACTCTTCGCATTCTGCAATCTTTTGTTACATAGGAGCACTGAATGGATCCCATAGGCAACCATGCTATGCGTGCCACGACGGCGAGACAAATGGCATCGCAGTTTACTGACGGAGTCTATGCCATATTCAGGCGTCTATCTTCACTATGATTTGAATCGTGCCAGCTCCCTGAGGCATTGCACTAATCTAATGCTTCATTTCCCCCGCGTCAATCTTCACATCAAGGTGATTCTCTGCCGGTACTATGGGACAGCTGAAATCGTGATTGTAAGCGCAGTAAGGATTGTAGGCATAGTTGAAATCCAACGTATACTCCCCTGTATCATTCTCCCGCAGATCGATATACCTTCCTCCAGCGTAGGAGGTGTTTCCGCAAGTCTCGTCAGTGAATGGGAGAAAAAGGTCGTTCCCTCCATCACCGATCATCTTATAGACGTGGAGTGTCAGCTTCCTGCCGTCGATTTCAAACTCGAATCTCCCGTACTTTATCGCGGGACGCGTTTCACCCCCGGTCGCTTGTATGCCGACATGTTCCGGCTTCCTCTCTCTAATCAGCTTCACGCGAAAGATCAGGCTGAAATTGGGAGGATAGTAATTCAGATGCTTGAACGCGCTTCTCTGCTGAATTGTCAGAGGCGACGACGGATCGGATTTGAAATACGAGTCCTTCCTCTCCCTGAATGAATCAAGGCGCAAAAGATAATCACGCCGTTCGGCGGAATCGAAGGTGAGTTTCTTGTAGTTTGCTGAGCAGGATGCCAGCGTGAGGCAGGCGAGAGCCAGGAGGAGTGAGGAAAGCCTACTTGCTGTTATCGAGGACAAGTTCCAGGGATATCCTGTGCGTGTCACCAAGAGCTCCGGCGTAGGCGAAACGGGCGAAAGAATAGTCTATCTCCAGTTTCGGGAGGTGGATTCCTGCGCCAACGGTGAACTGCTTCACTTCATTATAGCCCGCCCTTATCGCGATGACATTCTTGTAACTGATCTCCGCTCCCATGCGGACGTCTGCGCTGAACGGGCCGAGATGAACAGTCGACGAAGCTCCGAGGTTGTCGGCATTGAAGATCAGATCGAGGGCGGGCATTACCTGTACCGGTCCTATATCGAGTCCATAACTCGCGCCCGTGGCGAGCGTCGGCGGTGCAACTTCGGTGGTCCCGTCGGTCCAGGCCACGATAGTGGTCGTGGCGTTCTGAAGGTCTGCGCCGAGATTGAAGCGACTGAAAGGACTGTAGAGCGCTCCGATATCGAAACCGATACCGGTTCCGTAAGTAGAACCTATATTTCTTCTTATAAACTTGATGTTCGCGCCGTAAGAAAAATTATCCGTCACGCGCCGCGCGAAGCTTCCGATAAGGGCGACGTCTGTCGCGCTGAAGAAAGTTATCTTGGAGTAATCGAGCCTGCTCAGGTTACTCGGATAGTCCGAGCCCAACGGTATGGGATTGCCGTTCGCGTCTATGCCTGCCAGCTGCGTGTTCGGGATGCCGCTGACGTTAAGGACGATGAGACTCAAACCGACAGTCTCGTTCTTGGAAAGCGATATCGCCCCCGCGCCGTAATTGAAGCTGACAGCGTTGGCGTAGCGCTGATCGTGCATTAGCATGATTTCAGGATATTTTATGCGGGCAAGTCCCGCCGGGTTCCAGTAACCCGCAGTGACGTCATTCGCTACAGAGGTGTACGCGCTTCCCATCCCAAGCGCCCTTCCCCCGACGCCTATCGAGAGGAAATCGTTGGCGTACTTGGCGAGCGTCAGTCCCTGAGCGTGCGCGGTTGGCGCACTACCAAGGCCGATTAGTACTATGAAGAACGCGCCAAGTAAGAGACGATTTTCTTTACTCAAGCGGCTCGGCACCGAACTCGTCCTTCAAGTATTTCACCAACGGATCATTCGCATCTTTGTCGACAGGCTGTTCGCTGTCAACTATCGTAAAATCAATTGCAACGCGCGCCCCCAGGGTT
Organism: Bacteroidota bacterium; assembly: GCA_021794075.1. Lineage (GTDB taxonomy): Bacteria > Bacteroidota > Ignavibacteria > Kryptoniales > JAKASW01 > JAKASW01. Next base: position 21,217 of record JAJYRM010000032.1, read on the forward strand.
CTCTGGATCGCTTCCTGTATATATGTCTTGTAGGGCCTTGTCATGCCTATAACAATCTCGTTCGGCGCGCCGAGCATTAGCCAGCCTCTCTGCACGCCGATCGGCTTCAGGTTTATGAGCTGCGACCAGACGCCGATCCTTTCTTTTCTGATCGCGAGGAGAAGTTCATCCCAGCGAACGTTGATTTCCTGGAACGAGGCTTCGCTGACGGCATTCACAGGTTTTTCTTCCTGAACTTTAGGAGTTGGCCTCTGGGCCGGCCTTGACAAGGGGGACGTTTTCCTTTCCGCATAGACGGGACGCGATTCTTTCAGGTAGGGATCCGGGGCAGGATGATTTGCCGCGGGACGAACTGTCGGCGACGTCGCTACTCCTTCCGTGCGGCTAGATAAGTTTTTTTTTAGATCTTCGACTTTGGTTAGAAGATCCCTAAGGATGATGGCCCGTTCCATGTTAACCAGCTGAAGGAGCGTCATCTCGAGCTTAATTCTGGGCTGGGAAACATATTTGATTTGCTGGACCGCTTCGCTCGTCAATTTCAACATCCTGAGGAGATCAAGCTTGTCGAACCCGGCCGCGGTATCAAGATATCGTTTCCTGTGGTCCTGGGACGCCTCGATGAGGTCCGCCTTCCCCGTGGTCGACGCGACAAGGAGGTTCCTGAAATGTTCGGAGAGCCCTTCCAGGAAATCCACCGCGTCGTATCCGCGGCTGACAATCCTGGATACAAGCTCTATCGCCCCTTTAGAATCGTTCTTCCGGATAAGATCCGTAGTCTCGAAGAACAGCTCGCTGTCGACGAGGCTGAGGGCGTTCACTACAACTTCATGCTTTATCTCGCTTCCGCAGAACGCGGCGACCTGATCGAAGATGCTGAGCGCGTCGCGCATTGAGCCGTCGCCCTTCTTGGCGATCGTCACGAACGACTCCTCATCGACCGCGATCTTCTCCTCCTTCGCGATGAAGCGCAGCCGTTCGATGATCTGTTCGATTTCTATTCTCTTGAAATCGAATCTCTGGCAACGCGTCAGGATGGTGGGAAGCACTTTGTGCGGCTCCGTAGTCGCGAGGACGAAGACGGCATACGCCGGAGGTTCTTCGAGCGTCTTGAGGAGCGCGTTGAACGCCTCCTTCGTAAGCATGTGAACTTCGTCGATGATGTACACCTTGTATTTCAGCCGCGAGGGAGAGTATCGCACTGATTCGCGAAGATCCCTGATCTCATCGATTCCGCGGTTGGAGGCGCCGTCTATCTCGATCACGTCGAGGCTTCGCCCCTCGGTGACCTCCTTGCAAATGTCGCACTCGTTGCACGGCTCACCCTCCTTAGCGTTCGGACAATTTATCGCCTTCGCGAAAATGCGGGCGGTCGTTGTCTTTCCGACTCCGCTAGGTCCGCTGAAGAGGTAGGCGTGCGCGATGCGGTTACGGATGATCGCGTTCTTCATCGTGACGGTGACGTGCTCCTGCGCGGTCACTTCGTCGAAACGCATCGGGCGCCACTTGCGGGCTGTTACCAAATAGGACATACGAGACTCATTTCCTCTTGCGTGCTGATCTTACTTTCTTCGAACCTTTCTCGAACACATGCTCCATCGCGTCTTCAATTTTCTCAAGCGGGATCACCGTTATCCCTTCTTTGAGTTTCGCGGGGATTTCTGTCAGATCCTTGAGGTTATCCTTCGGGATCAGGATCTTTTTCATGCCGTACCTCCGGGCCGCGAGCATCTTCTCCATCAATCCGCCTATCGGGAGGACTTCCCCATTGAGATTGATCTCGCCGGTCATGGCAACGTCAGCCTTGATCGGCCTCTTGCTCGCCGCGGAAATAAGCGCCACGGACATCGTGATTCCGGCAGACGGTCCGTCTTTCGGCGTGGCCCCTTCGGGGACATGGATGTGAATTTCTTTTCCCTTCTGAAAATTCTTCGGGATACCGAACTTCGAAGCATTGGCCCTGACATAGGTAAGCGCGGCTCTCGCCGATTCCTGCATCACATTTCCCAGGCGTCCCGTCAATTGCAACCTGTCCGGTCCTTCCATTAATATTGCTTCAACATTCAGAATATCGCCACCTCCACTTGTCCACGCAAGGCCAAGAGCGACTCCAACGCGGTTTTTCTTCCCCACCTGTTTCGAGTGGAATACCGGCACACCGAGAAATTCTTCGACCTTCTTCTCATCGACGACAATCCGCTTTATCTTCTTGTTGCTGCCGTTTTTCTGGAGAACTACTTCCTTCGCTATCTTACGGCACACTCCAGCGATGGCGCGTTCGAGGTTCCTGACGCCCGCCTCCCAGGTATATTCGCGAATGATCTTCATCAGCGCGGCCTCCTCGCACTTCGCGTGCTCGACGCTGATGCCGTGCTCCTTCAGCTGCTTCGGTATGATATGCCTCTTCGCGATTTCTATCTTGTCGTAATCGAGATAACCGGGAAGCTCTATCACTTCCATCCTGTCCTGAAGAGGCTCCGGAATATTCTCGCGGACGTTCGCGGTTGTTATGAAGAATACCTTCGAAAGGTCGTACTCGACCTCCAGGTAATGATCCTGGAAAGTATGGTTCTGTTCCGGGTCAAGAACTTCGAGAAGGGCGGCAGACGGATCGCCGTGAAAATCGAAGGCAAGCTTGTCGACTTCGTCGAGGAGCATGACCGGATTCACCACGGCGGCCTTCTTCATCGCCTGGATGATCCGACCGGGCAACGATCCGACGTAAGTGCGGCGGTGCCCTCTTATCTCGGCCTCGTCCCGGATCCCGCCGAGTGACAGCCTCACGAAATTCCTCCCGATCGCGCGCGCGATCGATTTGGCGAGCGACGTCTTGCCCACGCCCGGAGGACCGACGAAGCAAATTATCTGCGAGCGCATCTCCTTGACAAGGTTGAGAACGGCAATCTGTTCGACGATGCGGTCCTTCGCCTTATCAAGCCCGTAATGATCCTCATCGAGCACTTCACGGACATGCTTGATGTCCAGGTTATCCTTCGTCTTCTTGTGCCACGGAACATCGGCGAGCCAGTCGAGGTAATTCCTGATCACCGTAGCTTCGGGCGAGAAAGCCTGGGTCCTTTTCAATTTGTCGAGCTCGTCCAGAGCCTTGCTCTTTACCGTGTCGGGCATATGAGCCCTGTCGATTCTCTCCTTAAGCTGCGCGAACTCGCCGGTCGGGTTATCGTCGCCAAGCTCGTCCTGCATTATCCTGACCTGTTCCTGCAGGTAGTACTTGCGCTGATTCTTCTGGATGCTGTCCTGGACCTTGTTATCGATCTCCTGCTCGATCTTGAGGATGTTTATTTCGCCGAGCAGAATCTTTATAAGAGATTCATACTGCTCACGAAGACTTTTCAAACCGAAGATCTCGACCTTGTCCGGGACGGAGAGCTCCATGTTGGCCAGGATGTAGTAGAACTTCCTGTCCGCCTGCTCCATGTTCTCGTAAGACATGATCGTCTCCGGCGGTATGTCCCGGCTGTTCCGCACATAATCGCGGAACAACTGCCCCGAGTGTTTCACATACGCGTCGAGCGAAGGATCCTTCTTTGAAGACGTTAAGTTTGGCGAGTACTCGGCGTGAACGATTCCCTTCTCTTCATAGAATTTCTTGACAAAAGCCTGCGCGACGCCGTCGACCAAAACTTTCAACAGCCCATTCGGCAACTTGAGGACCTGTAGTATGCGGGCTACCGTGCCAACTTTGTAAAGCTCATCTTTCTGAGGATCTTCAACCGAACTATCCTTCTGCGCTATCAGCAGAATGAACTTGTCCGCTTTCGCCGCCTGCTCGACGGCTTCTACCGATTGCTCGCGCCCCACGAGTATCGGGAAGAGCATGTAAGGAAGAATAAGAGAGTCCCTAAGGGGAAGAACCGGCAGACGGGTCGGAATGTCTTCGACCTTCTTTATCTCGTCAACATCTTCAATTTCTTCAAAATCCTTCAAGTTTATCTCCGGTTGGTAAGAATGTTTAATGGGATTAGGTGTGAAAATATAGCAGAGTCGGTAGGGCGAAACAAGGTTAGCATTGGGAGGCATCGCCCTTAAGCCGCGATCCGGAGGATGTGGATACATCGTACCAACGCGGCGTTGTACTTTCAGGTTGCGCTGACTAACTTTTTCCAAGAAACAGGCTACATACGAGCGTCCCGCCAAAAGCGAGACGTCCGGGCATGTCCCGATGAAAATCGGGATCCTTTGGACGAGTCATAAATAAGGAGTATCAGATGAAGATCAGAGTAGAAGATGCCCTTGAATACCACTCAATCGGTAGAAGAGGGAAAGTCGAAGTTGTGCCCACAAAACCGTGCGTGACCCAGCGTGACCTTTCACTGGCGTACACACCTGGGGTAGCGGAAGTTTGCAGAGTCATAGACAAGGAACCCGATGCCGCTTACGAATTCACGTCAAAGGGAAATCTTGTCGCTGTGTTGTCGAACGGGACCGCCGTCCTGGGGCTCGGCAACATCGGCCCGCTTGCGGGGAAACCGGTCATGGAAGGAAAGGGAGTCTTGTTCAAGAGGTTCGCGGATATTGACGTCTTCGATATTGAAATAAACGCGAAGACACCCGAAGAAATTATCGCGGTGGCGAAGGCTCTCGAGCCCACATTCGGGGGAATTAACCTGGAAGACATCAAGGCGCCCGATTGTTTCGTCGTCGAAGAGACTCTTAAGGCTTCGATGAATATTCCGGTGTTCCATGACGACCAGCACGGAACGGCGATCATCAGCTCAGCGGCGCTTCTTAACGCGCTTGAAATTGCGGGGAAAGATATTTCGAAAGTAAAGATAGTCGTCAACGGCGCGGGCGCGGCGGCCATCGCCTGTACCAAGCTTTATATCAAGCTCGGCGCCAGGCTGGAAAACATAACTATGTGCGATTCAAAGGGGGTTATCTACAAAGGCAGGACCGATTCCATGAATCGGTACAAGGAACAGTTTGCCCGCGAGACGCAGGCGCGCACTCTGGGCCAGGCCTTTGTCGGAGCGGATGTCTTCGTGGGGCTTTCGGTGGCCAATGTGGTAACAAAAGAGATGGTCCGCTCGATGGGTCCCGTCCCTATAATTTTCGCCATGGCTAACCCGGACCCGGAGATCGCCTATGAAGACGCTGTCGCCGCGCGAGCAGACGTGATAATGGCAACCGGCCGAAGCGATTATCCAAACCAGGTCAACAACGTTCTCGGGTTCCCGTTCATTTTCAGAGGGGCTCTGGACGTGCGGGCGCGAAACATAAACGATGATATGAAGATAGCGGCCGTCAACGCTCTCGCCACCCTGGCGAAGGAGCCGGTGCCGGACTCGGTGAAGGTCGCTTACGGCGGCATCGATCTGCAATTCGGCAAGGACTATATCATACCCAAGCCGTTCGACCCGAGGGTGATAACCTGGGTGGCCCCCGCCGTCGCGAAGGCCGCGATAGAAACGGGAACGGCGCGCGTCAATATCGACGATTGGGACAAGTATGTTTTCCAACTCGAAGAGAGAATGGGAATAACCCGAAGCGTCGTGAGAACGGCGATCACCAAGTCACAGGGGAGCGGGATAAGAATAGTTTTCCCGGAGGGAGAGGAAGCGAAGATACTCCACGCAGCGCAGATCATCATCGACGAAGAGATTGCCAGGCCGGTGCTTCTCGGAAAGAGAGCCCAGATAGAGTTGAAAGCCCACGAGATGAAGATCGACATGGAAGGCATCGAAGTAATCGAGCCCTCCCGGTTCGATAAATCCCAGGAATACATCGATGAGTTTTTCAAGATGCGCCAGCGCAAAGGAATCACTCGCGCCGAAGCCGCGCGCTATTTGGAAAGGCCCAACTATCTCGGAGCCATGATGGTACACATGGGAGACGCCGACGGACTCGTCTCGGGCCTGACGCAATCGTATCCCAACACTATCAGACCCGCCCTACAGGTAATCGGCATGCAGGAGAAGAGAACGAGAGTCGCCGGGCTTTACATCGTGATGACTAAGAGGGACACTTACTTCTTTGCCGATACCACGGTGAACGTCGATCCCACCGCCGAGGATCTTGCCGAGATCGCCATCATGACGGCGGAAGTCGTGAGGAGGTTCAACATGGTCCCGAAGGTCGCCATGCTTTCGTTCAGCAACTTCGGAAACACGAGACTTCCGCAGTCTATCAAGGTCCAGCAGGCCGTCGCGCTCGCGCAAAAGCTCGACCCGACGCTCATCATCGACGGCGAGGTGCAGGCAGACGTCGCGCTCTCGCCCGATATGCTCGATGAGGTCTATCCTTTCTCGAGTCTCAAGAACGGCGCGAACACGCTTATCTTCCCCGATTTGAACGCGGGCAACATAGCGTACAAGCTGATGGGCAAGATAGGCGGCGCGGCGCTTCTCGGACCGATACTGATGGGGATGAAGAAACCCGTCCATGTCCTTCAGCAGGGATGCGACGTGAACGCGATTGTCAACATCGCGGCGGTCTGCGCGGTCGAAGCGATAGATAAGGTTAAGAACGGCGCTCATTGATCGAACACGCATGCTTCAGGGTTCCGCGGCCGCTAATTCGTCATTCTGGCTGCCGCGGGACTCTTTCTTCTTCGGATAGATTAGAGATTACTTGCAGGTATTAACGGCGCCGGCGGAGATCATTCCCCCTGCGAGCGCATTAGGATGGCCCTCAGATCGGTTATCTCTCGCTCCTGAGTCTCAAGCTTGCTGTAAAGATCGACAAGGTGTTCGTAAAGCTGATTCTCCAATATTCTCGACTGAGACACGTCTTCAAAGTGAAATACAATTTCGCCCCTTGTGTCGTTCAGGTTATAAGCCTTCACCTTGAAGTACTTCTCCGTTCCCCTCTGCTTCAGAGTACGCGAACTCTCTCCTCGCGACAGACACTCCGAAACCATTCGTTCAATCGCGGCCGAATCTTCCGACTGGAGCAAATTTTCCAACTCCACCTTTTTCCCTCTCTCCAATCTAATCGGCAAGGCTTCCCTGGCACACTGGTTCGCGTATATAAGTAAAAGTTCGTCGTCGGTCAGCACGAATGGGATCCGCACGGTCTCGAAGACCCGATAGCAATCGGAAAAGAGTGTCTCTTCTGCCATACATGAATTATCTCATTATTCATGCCGATGAAATAAGCGTAAAACTAGAGCCTTTTGGCTCATTCCAAAACCGCCGGTAAATTAGCGTTACGGTTTAGTAAGGGAAGGTTACGTTATCTTCACGTAATTGAATGGAGGAATGACGCAAGAAAATAAACTTCAGCTACCGAGGTAAACTACTTCTACTTTCGAGACCCCTTTGAAATCTTTCTCGCTGAAATCGCGGACTTGCCCCTGCCTCAGGCTGATCGTCATTTTTGTGGAGTTGTTCTTCTTCATCTGAATCAAGACATTCTGCGGACAGCTGAAAGAGAGGATGGGCTGATCCTGCGAGGCGTGTTTGGAGACAAAAGAGAGCGCCCGAGTTTGTCTTGAGACCGGAGCTATCTTTAGACCGGGCGCAGCAACGACAGTAAGGGTCACCGTCGCCGTAGCGGTTACCTGAGCCTGGGTCGTGGGCGCCCATAACACTACCGCGGCAACCGCGAGCATCAACGATATGTACCAGGTATTCTTCATCGTCTTCCGGCATGATATCTACGAAGACAATGCCAAACCACGTCAGTGGGCCCCTCCCTGCGCCTGCCCTTATAAGTATCAGCAAATGCACGACTTAGAAGACGGGCGAAGGACTTCCTTTACTCGCGAGGTTCAGACAGGATGTAAGATTTTCCGATTAGGAGGAAGGAACTACGTGAATGGAATTGTGGTGGTGATCGCCGGAGAGGGCGTGAATGTTCAACGATGAGGTAGCAATTGGGTTGCATTGAGATCGCAGTACGATTTGATCTCTTTGGCAGCCTTCAGAACTTCCCTGATGCTCTTAAAGGCGGATGTGAAGACACTGAACTCGCATTTGTCGCGGTTAAATTCCACGAACGCAAGCCCGCCCGTACGAAATCGAAATAGTCTCGCGAACTCCAAAGCCTCACGTTCATCATGAAAATCGCCGAGCGTAAAGCCAAACCGCCTTTGGTTATCCGACTTTCCGCTGATCACGACAACGGCATTACTTAAATGATATTTCTTACTCAGGACACCCAAAGCTTCATCGGCCTCTCTTCTGGTACGGTATGATTCGGCGATTACAGTGAAGAGGCCAGTAGATCTATTATAATTTACTTGAGTAGGAATGTGATCTTCTCTTCTAATTAAGGAATCATAACGGATGGCGGTTGGCAGATGACGGAATGTCCCGAACTGAATCGCAAAGAAATATTTCGTGCCGCTGTCGGCGGAAGAGCTGATAAATGCGTCGAGGTAACCGAACCTGTTAATCATTACATCCAGCCGCTCCATCGCGAGCTTCCTGCTGTCCAGCGAATCCGACTGCACCACATATAATCCCGATCTTGAGGAGTGATGCTCGACAAAATCCTGGCCCGTTTTGATTCTGGTAGCCCTCGCGAATTTTGCCGCGCGCTCACTGGAAGTGAAAGCGCCTACCTGTACGAAGTATTTTTCTCTTGGCGCTGTCATCCCAACCTTTACCGGAGGCTTTGTCTCAGTCGGCGTTGGCTTCTGGCGCGGCTTGAGGATGATCTTGAGTCCTTCTATGATGTCTCCGTCCTTTGTAGGTTTAACGGCGAATTTTAGGATAGATGGATCCGCGGTGAGCCCGAGTATCGACAATTGGGCCGAGTCGACGTAAGCCCTATATCCGCCGGGAGGAAGTCCCATGTAATAGAAACTTCCGTCGTTGAACACCGGGACCGTCGTCTTGAAGCTTCCGCTGTCGGATGCGATCTCCAGACTCAATCCGGGAATTGCAGATAACACTCCCTTTTCATCCCGCAGGACGTTTCCCTGAGCAATTCCTCCGGCGTAGAATGGTATATCGACCCTCTTGTATGAATTCGGATCGGTGATGAATGAGAAGGATTTCCATTTCGGGATCAGTAGGGGATTTCTGATCGTGCTTAAATCGACATCGGCGCTGTACTGCGTGTACGGAAGCATGTTCCATTCTCTTGTGATACCGTTGCTCGATGTTTCCGACGACACCGCCTGCCTCAGCGTGATCGAGCCGTGTCTGATAATTTCTTCACCTTTATCGTATCTCCCGTTGCCGTTGGCGTCGACAAACATTCTAACTGACGCGGCGGAGCGCCCGACCCAGCCGAGGTCGTTAAAGAGAAATTGGCCGTAATTGCTGTCGTACCCTACGGAGCCCGAGAAATTCTGGCTGTAGAAACCTGAGCCGCCCTGGAACTGCGCGCTCGTGGTCGACCTGATGAAAGGAAGATCGGCAATTATCTGCAGGTTGAACGTCGTCGCTTTGTTGATGTAATTCCGATCCGCCGTGAATCCAATTCTAATGTATCGGAGGACATTCTTCGAGAGTTGAAGAGAAATGTCGTCGGGGGAATTCTTCAGGACGCCGTACCTGCCGGTCACGCTGACGAGCGTCCCGTTCAGAAAATTAAACGCCCCCTGTCCAAAGAAGAGTGAGTAGAGGACTGACCCAGTCAGGTTATAGTTATTGTCGGTCGGCCCGACGCCGTAATCGATTATCGATTTGGTATACCCCACAGACACATTCAGTTGCGAAAGGCTCGAGGAGAAATTTGCCGAGTAGCTGTATGATTTCTGTCCGCCATAGTACGTCTGGGCGATCCCGGCGACTCTGAAATTCAGCGAGTTCCTTCCGATATAAAACGGCACGAACGCGTCGGCCTGCAGCTCCTGCAGGCGGAGACTCGGATTGTAAAGCATGTTCTGGCTGTAGTGGCCGTATTCGAGATCGAAGGCCGTCTGCGAAGCATAGAGCGCGTTGAAAGAAGTTCTGTAGAACGCGTCCGGCGCCGCGTCGATGCTCATAGTGTATTCAGGACCGAAGCGAAGATATAGCGAGTTGTAAAGAAGCGGCTTCGAGAACAGAGGGTCGTCGACATAATCGAGTCCCAGCTTGTCCGTCGCCCAACTGGTGATGCCAAACAACGCGTTCGCCGAGAGAAAATTGTAGTTCGTATTGTTCACCAGTCCCGCGCTGACCGAGTAATTAAGCTGCCCGGCAGGGACGAATGAAAACGGGATCTGAAGCCGCCGGTCTTCTTCGCGGAACTGCCCGTTAGGCCCGTAGTATTTGAGCTGAATGTAGGTGGTCCCGTAGACAAGCGGTATGGTGAACTGCGCCCTTCCCTGAGAGTCGGCGCGCTTGTAAGCCGCGAGTTGCCCGTTCAAATAGAGCTCGACATCCCAGTTCGGATTTGTCCGCGCGTTTATTACGTATTGGCCGAATATTGTTCTCACGGTCAGCGGTTCGTTGGAAACCTGAGCCCCGCGGAATCCATAACTCGTCAGCCCGTCGGAGTAAAGGTTGCCCAGCCCCGCGTAAGATATGTAAGCCGAAGAATCGAAAGTGTACTTCCAGCTCAGAGTGCTCGAATAGAGGCTTGGGTTCCCGCCCGAGACGGCGCCGAGTAAGCTCCCTTCGGTCTCTCCGCCCAGTATTTCCGCGCCACCCGTGAGGCTGTAACTATATGACGTCGGCCCTCCGGTGTTGAAGGCTGACAACGAATAATCGACAACACCTCCGTTCAGCAGATATTTCTTCCCCGGGAATTTCAGCGGCGCCTGTTCCAGATTTGTTTGCGGCGAAACGACCATGTAGCCGCGGCGCATCTCGCGCTGGTAATCCCTTACCACCGGAAGTTCCTGCTCGGTGCTGAGTATCAGCGAGAGAGAATTGAAATCGATGTTGAAATGAAGATCGAACGCCTCTTTGAAAAAAGAAGGAAGGACATAGTAATCGAGCTGTCCACGTATGACATTTGTCGTGTCGAACTGGAACGCCTTCTCGCCCACCTTCCCGACGCCGGTTCCGAAATTTATGTCGTACGGATCTTTCTGGTCGATGTAAAATCCCCTAAGAGTCTTCGCGCCCATATCGAGATTTGCGTCTACCCTGAGCTGCCTCAGCACCGTTCCGATCGGGATATAGACCGAATCCTTGTAGTAAAGCCCCGTAACTACAGTATTAACGACGCCGCCGAAACTGAAGGAAAGGTAGACATCCTGCGCCTGTTGATACGCGGACGCACTCTGTGCCCTGGTACAATTGGCAGAGAGCGTGATGAGAATGATTACCCAGATGAACCTTCGTGCGCAGATGTGTCACTCCCGCGTGTTTCTTCTCGTTTAGCCCATGACAACTTCATTTCGGCCCGAAAGGAAATGGGCCGGCAGACGCTCACTCCATTCTGAACGCGAAAGACTTCTCGACCGTCGGGATTTTAATCATGTCCTCGCCGGGAATGTCGGTCCTTTCGGATTCCAACTTGAAGTCCGCGGTGTACGATCCGCTCCTTAGATCGGAGAGAGGTACGGGAAATTTCACCACCATCTTGTTCTGATAAATTGCCAGCACCTGCTGATTCGTGTACACTGTGTTTCCCGCGTGATCCTTCACTACGGCTGACATCCTTCCGAAGAAGGGTGAGTTCCCGCCGCGCGCCACGTCCGCCATCAGGTTCATCGAAGTGCTGTCCTGTTCGGACACAAGTCTTTGTATCTGAACGCTCGTGTTGACGTACCCCTTTTTGAAAATTACCGTCGTGACCTGCTGGAGCACGAAAGTGATGTTCGCGGTGATCCCGCTTCGAACGGTGTCGATGGTCTTCGCCTGCGGAGTCGAACTCGTGATGAGCCTCGTCCAGTACTCGCCGTCCTGTATCCCCGCCGGCGGAGACGCGAGGAGTCGGACGACCTGCTGCTGCCCCGGATTGAGGATGAACTTCTGAGGAAACCCGCGAAGCCACGACTCGCAAGAGTGCTCTTGAGCCATCAGGGAATCGTTGTAGTTCATCGTGATATTCCCGAGAGAATCGGATTCAGGGAAACCGAACTTGAACGATACCCCGATTTCCTGAGGGGTGTTGGACCTGTTCATCACCACGAACGTGCCGAAGCGAGACTGGTCGCTCATGAAAAGTATCGTCGGTGCGACGACAACTTGCGCCCTCGCGGCTGCGAAGGAGAAGAGTATCAATAGCGCGGATAGTGTTTTTTTCATGCCGGTAATTTAATTGTTTAACAATTATGTCCCAATGATTCAGTAATTAACTGTCACCGTGAAAGTACCACTGTACGCCCCCGCGGGCTGGCTCGCCGGTACAGGGGCGATCGACCCGCCAAGCCAGAAATAATAGTAACCCGTCTGGCCGGACGTTCCACTCAAGGTCACGGCCGTCTGCGAAGCGACCGCCGTCGCTCCGGCCTGGCCCGTGGATAGGCTTGAGCCATAGAGGCTCGGGAGGAACGTTATCGTGTTGCCGTACATATCGCTGATGGGAATCGAAGACGCGTAAGAAACCGTCATGCTCTTACCTCCGCTCCCGGCCGCTGTTAACTCGGGCGCGGAGCCGCTCTGCGCGGAGATCGCGGCAGGCGTCGTGCCTGCTATGATCTGTCCAAAATCAAGCGAGCCCGTCTCGCTCAGCGATAGTCCCTGGATTACAGACGCGGTCACGGGGATAGTCTGACTCGCCGTGTAACTGGCTTTCGGCTTTGAAACGGACACCTTGGCCGTGACAGATATTGTCCCGGTGTAATTTCCCGAAGGGAGCCAGCTTCCACCGGGCGCGGCGGTTCCACCGATCCAGACGTATAGATTGAGCGGCGTGTTGGCGTAGATATGCTGGTAGATTCCCGAGCTCGGACCGAAGTAAGTAATTCCCGAGAAACTGTTGGTCGTGTTCCAGCAAGCCGAGTTGGTGGAATAGGATACGTTCATGGTATGGCTGCCGCCCGCCGTCAGGCTATAGGGTAGTGTAATCGAGACATTAATGCTGGCATAAGCATACTTCGACATCGTGTACCCGGGCACCTGGATCAAGAAAGCCGCTGCCGTCGGGTCGGTTGGAGCGACGGTGTTCGTCGTGTTCCCCAGCGACATGCCGAATGTCAATCCCTGGAATACTGTAATGGTTGGAGACTGCGCCCTCAAGGCGGGGACTTCAATCGTCGCCATGGCGAGCAAAACTATTATTTGGAAAAGCTTCTTCATATAGTCCTTCGGTATCGCGACTCAAGCCGGCACGTGAGGTGGATCTGCTGAAGGGAGGCACTCTACGCGTATCGAGGGCTCCTCCGGGGGCAGACTTAAAGAGAGCGTCGGGTTTTCGTAATATAACCATCTTCGCGGGATATGTAACCACAATGCGCGGCTCTCCTCGCATCACTGGACCACGGTAATTATAAAGTTACCGGAATATTTTCCCGGAGCCTGGCCGATCAGTACGGCGCTGATCGAACCGCCCAACCAGAAATAGTAGACTGTAACCCCTCTTCCCGTCTTCAGAGCGGAACCGGAAGCGATCGGCACAGCCTTGGCCTGGTTGTTTTTCGCCGAGCCGTAAAGGCTCGAGGTGAAGTCGAGCGTATGGCCGTTCCCGTCGCTCAGCGCCACGGTGCTCGAATATGTTACGATGCTTTTGTTGTTTCTGACGCCGGTCGCTGTTATTAGCGGCGCCCCTCCGGCAAGCGCGCTCAGTGTGGGCGGAGTGGTGCCCGCCACCATCAATCCGAAATCGAGCGACCCGCTGACTGAAAGCGATATGTTTCCCTGAAGCGTCGCCGTAATCGTTATTACCTGGCTCGAAACGTAGTGTTCTGTTCCGACCGTCACGTCAACATTGACGGTCACTTCCCCGGTATAGTCCGAGGCGACGAAATTCTTCGGAGGGGTGACGGTCGCTCCCAACCAGAAGTAGTCCGTATGCGCGGTCTGACCGAGTGTGCCGCTCAGGCCGGTGCTCGGATTGAAGGCGGTAGCCGCGCTAACGCTGTTCGTGCCGACGCTGTAAGCGGCGGAATTGGCCGCGAAAGATACTGGAAGATTATTCCCCGCGAGGTCGGTCAAATTCGTCGGGAGAACAAACGTAAGCGCCATGGACGCCGACTGAGCGTAGTTTGGGAACTGAATCTCGAACGCGGCCGCGTTCGCGTTGCTGTAGGCCAAAGTTGTCGCGGCCGTGATATTCCCGAAAGAAAGCTCACGCGTGACAACGATTGTAGCACTCTGGGCAATCGACTCTCCAGCCGCTGCCAGGAGCAGAAAGCCCGTCATGGATGTCTGACGCAACCACTTCTTAGATCTCATCGCAAACCCTGCAATCCATTACCCGGAGTCGGACTCCGTCCCACTGATCCTTTTTTAATAGGAAACGCTTACCAGATAAGTCCCGCTGTAGACTCCTGGCGGAACGTTTCCCACATTGACAGAACCGAAAACATAAACAAACGCCTGCGCCGTCTGATTTGTCCTGTTGGCCTTGAGCCTGAATCCCGATTGTAGTCCGGAGGGGGTCGTCCATATCGTCGCCGTCGCGGGATCGTCGGCTGTCGCGTTGTAGCCCGCCCCGGGAGCGTACGAGACCGAATCGCTTACGCCCAGAAGCCATGGCGGCGGCGTCAGCGTGACGTACACCGTCTTGTTGGACTGACCCGATATGGTGACCTTCCCCGCGGCCGCGTCGGTTATCGCGACGGAGCGGGGGCCGCTGCTCGCCACGGCGCTTCCGAAATTCAGCTCTCTGTCGACGTAAAGAGAGAGACCCACCGCGACGCCTATCGAGGCCGACCTCGTCTGCGTCACCGAAGACTGGGCGGCAGCTTCGGTCGCGAACGGAAAGCAGGAGAGAATGCCGACGACGAGGAGCGCGGCGCGAGTATAATATCTTTGACCCGCCGTTCTCATTGGTATGCGACGGTGAGGTGAAAATAGCCGGTGTATGTTCCTCCCGCGGCGGAGCTCGGCACGGCGACAGTACCTCCGATCCAGACGTAATAGACTCCCGAGCCGCTCATGGTTATGGTACCTCCGCTTGTGAGCTGCGCGGCGGTCTGTTGCGAGGAAGAGACCTGAGCTCCGACGGCCAGGAGGCTGAACGAGAGCTTGTTGCCGAGCGAATCCGTCAGAGTCACGGCAGGCGAGCTGAACGAGGCGGTCATAGGCATGTCCGCCCCCGCGCTTATGGTAAAGAGGCTCGCCGATGAACTCGTGTGCGGATCTATTGACGCTGTTGTGTTGACGATCGCGAGCCCGAAGTTGAGGTCGCCGGCGCCGTCGTTGCCTGAAGAGGAGGTGATGGAAATGGCGGGGAGGATTGAGAGGGATATCGTGGCCTTTGCACTAAGTGATATCTGCGCCTCGGCAGCACGGCTTACAAGCATTAGAGGTACCATTAGCAATGGTAGCATCCTGTATCTGGAACAGCTCGTTTTTAAGAAGGTATTAATCACGAGATTCCCTAGTAACCGATGTTATAGCGCGCACATAATCCTCACCAAGCAAATTCTACACGCACCTAACTGCGGGCTCTTGTTTATCTAGTTTAAAACATCAGCCATTCACCACTATGCCACTCTCAGAATCGGCAAAGGAATTTAAGAGCACCCGATCACTTTACCGAAGTGCGCGCTTGATAGCTGCATTTTCAAAGCACTTCTTTGTTTAAATAAAATAGTCGAAGGCTCAAAACTGCTGAGCCTTCATTTGTTCCTTCCTGAAACAGTTGAAATTTCGCAACATCTCACGACTGTTAACGTTTGTCATTGATAAGCAACGGTCAGCGTGTATGTGCCCTTATACAATCCCGCCGCCTCGTTGCCTGTAAGAGTTATGCTACCGCTTAGGGTGAAATAGTAATTCCCAGAACCAGGGAAGCTCCCCTGCAACTGATAAGAGGTGCTCGTGTTCGCATCGGTCGATGTGGGAGTGGTAGTCGTACTGGCAGTAAGCGTAGGGCTAAACGTTATGCTTCCATTCGCGCCTGATGAGGAGTCACCAAGCGTTACAGTCGTCGGCATATTCGTGATTTGAATGTTAGCTCCCGCAGTTCCGGTCACTGTGAAAGTGGCTTCACTTGTTGAGTTGACCGTCCCACTTGTAATAGCCACATTTCCGAAGCCTACGCTTCCAGACACGGTCATCGTAAGGCCCTTGAGCAAGTTGGCCTGAATTTCAGCACCAGCGTTGGCGTTCAATTGGGCTTTAGATACCCCTGCAAGGCCCATCACCATTGTGGCAATGACGAATAATTTCTTCATTTGTAACCTCCTGTCAAAAACTCTTTTTGTCTCCTGAAGCCTTCCCTTCCGGGGCCGGCATCCTTAGAGACTGTTCTATAAACTGTTTTGCTCGATAGCCAATACTCTCCCATGAATGAAGCAAGGCTCGTGCCGGAAATGGCCTGTCTTCCGATTCGATTTCGGCCCCCTTATGGCGATTCACCGGGGCGGGTTACGGGAACGTAATCCCGGCGGTCGTGAACGTAACGCCGGCGACGCGGTCAATTACGACTCGTGGAGGCGGGTAGCGGTTTGGTCGCCGCCCCCGGCGCTGCCGGTCGCCGAAAGGAGGCCGC
>JAJYRM010000033.1 GCA_021794075.1 Bacteroidota bacterium
CGCTTGAAAGCGACTCGGGACGGCCTGTTTTTAGAACGGCCGACGGCAGGAAGGTGTACGGCGGTGGAGGTATTACGCCCGACTATATCGTAAAGATGGGCAAAGTCCCCGGGTTCATCTATCAATTCCAGCTGAAGAATATTTTTCTAGAGTATGTCGATAATCACGTTAGTCAGCATCAGGATGAGATGCGAAAGAAGTACGGAACGTCAGCAAATTTTGACAAGGAGTTCAAAGTCTCGAACAGCATGCTCGAAGAATTGTACGACCACGCCGAGAAAGCGGGGATCAAGCTGACCCGCGAAGACTACGACAAGAACACGAAATACGTCTCGATGCTCCTGAAGGCGTGGATCGCTCGAAACATCTGGGGCAACGTCGGGTGGTACAGGGTTGTGCTTACTCTCGATAACCAATTCCAGAAGGCTTTGACGCTCTTCCCTGAGGCCAAGAAGATAGAAGGACTTTAATAGACATTTGATCCGCCTTACCGAGGACAAGCGTTCTACGGTTGGGCGGATCTTCGTATTCCTGATACTGGCGCGGTGCGTCACTCGAAAGAATTTGAAGTGTGCAATCGATGCTCTTTGTCCAGGGATATGTGAGGGAAATCCGGGACATCGAGCAGAAGTAACGCAAGACCCTGCAGATAAATAGAGCGGGTATGTCCTGAGGTTTAGGGCTCCCGCTATTCTCGTACATCACAAATCCGCAGTAACATTAACTCGAATCAAGAGAAATAAAAATGGAAGTTGACACCGGGAAATTAAGAAAGAAAATTTTCAAAGGGATGGCTGTCGCGTTTGTAGTGGCCGCGTTCTCGCTACTTGTGCTGAGAGCGGTCTATGCCTTCACGCTTTTTAACGGCTTATCCGGCGCCATGCAGAATTCAGGTTGGAAAAGTGCGCCGCAGGATTCCATAATGCAAGATGGTGAATCGCTGACTTTTGAGGCCAGCTATCTCTTCTTCAAAATCGGAAGCGTGAAAATGGAAGTCCTCGGAAAAACATTATATCATGGCGTACCCGCGTATCATGTCCGCGCGCTTATCAATTCATACAGCGGTATCCCGTTTGTAAACCTTCACGCGATGTATAACACTTATCAAGACGCAAGGACATTCATGTGCCTTTCCACCGACAACATTCAGAAGGACGGCAAAGATTCGATGTTCACGTCGTACAATTTCGAGTTCAACAAGAAAATCCTCGACTGGACACTGTGGAAGAACGGCGTCCGGATCGATTCCTCGAAGGTGCCGCTTGACAGGCACTACACGGACGGCGTCAGCTTCTTTTACTATATTCGTGAGGCGAGCAGGAAAGCCAATGGAGCCAGGACAACGATGTCGGTCCCGATAGTCGTCGATACAGTCCGTTCCACCGTGGATCTGACTATAAACGAAAAGAAGGAAGACTGCAAGGTAACAGCCTTCAAGTATCCACTGGAGGCTTACAAGATGTCCGGCCACATCAACTTCACGGGATTTTTCGGGGTGACAGGCGACTTCACGGGTTGGATGAGCGCCGATTCAGCAGAAGTTCCTCTGAAAGCGGATGTGAGCGTAATTCTCGGAAGCGTCGTGGTGAAACTGAAGGATGCCAGCAGACCGGGTTGGATACCTCCGAAGAGCAACGACTGATGCTGATAGAGTATCTCGGGAAAAAACCTCAGCTGCACGACAGCGTCTTTGTGGCCGAGGGGGCGCATGTGATAGGCGACGTGCTCATCGAAAAAGACTCGAGCCTTTGGTTCAACGCCGTTATTCGCGGTGACGTCAATTATATCAGGATAGGCGAACGGACGAATGTCCAGGATAACAGTGTGATTCACGTTACGCATGAAAAATTCCCGACTGTTATAGCTTCTAACGTAACTGTGGGACATGCCGCCGTCATCCACGGCTGTACTATCGAAGACTTCAGCCTGATCGGGATGGGAGCAATTTTGCTGGACGGTTGCAGAATAGGCGAGCATAGTCTTGTAGCCGCGGGATCAATCGTGAGGGAAGGATTCGTTGTACCAGCCGCGAGCCTCGTCGCGGGAGTTCCTGCGAGAGTTGTGAGAGAGCTCAATGAAGAAGAGCTTAGACGACTCGAAGAGTCAGCACAGCATTATGTGGATTACGTATCGAACTACAGACGGGAAGGGTAAACTCCTTCGCCGAGCGAAGGCTAGCGGTGATGAGCCGTTGTTTAGGTGGCTTCGGACAGTGTGCCAAATCGTCCCGCTACGGCCTTGCAACTGAGGTGAGATAATTACACAAAAGAGTTTTCGTGGCGTGACCAGCTGAGGGACCCATCTCACGCGTAAGCGCTGCTCGAGGAAGGAGACGGAATGAAAGTGAAATTTTGGGGCGTTCGAGGATCCATCGCGACGCCGGGAAAATCGACCATATATTACGGCGGGAACACCTCGTGCACTGAATTGCATTTGGACGACGGCAACCTCATCATACTCGATGCCGGAACGGGAATACGAGAGCTCGGCAACAAGCTCGCGAAGGGCAACAAGAAAGTCCGCGCTTACATCCTAATCACGCATCCACACTGGGATCACATTCAGGGTTTTCCTTTCTTCAAGCCCGCGTTTGTGGAGGGGAATGAGATAACTATTGTCGGCCCAGAAGCTCGCGGCGTAACTCTGTCAAAGATCATCGCCGAGCAGATGAACAAGATTTATTTCCCTGTGAAGCTGTCCGAGCTGCAAGCTCAAATCAATTTCATGCCTGTCAAAGAGGGAACGCTGAAAGTCTTCAATGCCGAAGTGCGGTCTTTTTACGTCAACCATCCCGGCTTCACACTCGGCTATAGGATAACATTTAGCAATAAATCACTCGTGTATATAAGCGATAATGAGCCGTATTCCAGAGAGACGGCCAGGCTCTTCTCGAACGGGGAACCGGATGTCCAGAGACTCTTCGAGAATTATCGGGGAGATCCGAACAACCGCGTGACAGACTTTATACGTGGGGCGGATGTGCTTATTCACGACTCGACATACACGCCAGAGCAATACAGCGATCACATCGGTTGGGGTCACTCGCACTATCTTCACACCCTGCATGTCGCGGCCGATGCGGGCGTGAAAAAGCTCTGTCTGTTCCACTATGATCCCGCACTCGACGACAAGGCTATCGATACTGTTCTGACGAAATGCCGCAAAGAGATGAAGAAGATGAAATACACTTTCGATCTTTGCGCGGCGAGAGAAGGGGAAGAGTTCAGGTTCTGAGCTGAAGGCCGGTTCTGAGTTGAAGGTCGCCTTCTACTTCGCCATTGCATAAGCAGAAGGCGACCTTCTACAATGGCAAGGTGGTGACGGTCACCAGCCACACAGTCGCAGTTTCCCTGCGCACTTTTCCTTGAATCTCTTCAAGATCGTTGGTATGTTCCTGTCGAAGGGAGTCGTGCATGAAGAGGCTGTCGTTTCTGGGCTTGATCCTCATCGCTGGAACTACGTTCGCGCAGGTTGATGAGTTCGGAAAAAACAAAGTCCAGTACCGAAACTTCGATTGGTATTTCATTCAGTCGAAACATTTCGATGTCTATTTCTATCCACAGGAATATTACCTGGCTGAATTCACCGCCCAGGCGGCCGAGGCAGCTTACTCTTCCATAAGCGAACATTTCCATTACGATATCACGAGCCGGATCCCCATCGTCATCTACGATTCACACAACGACTGGCAGCAGACGAATGTAGTCTCGGAATATCTTGAGGAGGGTGTCGGCGGGGTTACGGAGTTGTTCAAGAACCGCGTCGTGGTTCCCTTCGAGGGATCCTACCGCCTCTTACGACATGTCATCCACCATGAACTCGTGCACGCCGTCATTAATGACATGTACTACGGTGGCTCGATACAGTCGATAATCGCGAACAACATTACAATGCAGATCCCGATGTGGTTCAACGAGGGACTAGCGGAATACGAATCACTCGGATGGGACGCGAACTCCGATATCTTCATGCTGGACGCGACAGTCAACGAATACCTGGTTCCAATCGAAGACCTTAACGGCTACTTTGCATACCGGGGAGGGCAATCGGTTTGGTACTATATCGCTAGGAGATACGGTGACGAGAAGATAGGCGAGATATTGAGCAGAATCAGGACTACGAGAAGCGTTGAACAGGGGTTCAAAAGCGCTCTCGGCATAACAATCAAAGAACTCTCCAGGAGATGGACTCACGAGCAGAAGGTTCTTTATTGGCCGGAGATCGCCACGCGAAAGCGTCCTGAGGATTTCGCCACCAGGCTGACCGACCATAAAGAAATAGGCAACTTCTACAACACAAGTCCGGCCATTTCTCCCCAGGGCGACAGGATCGCCTGTATTTCCGACCGGGACGATTACATGAGTATATACCTGATAAATGCCGGCAACGGAAAGGTCATAAAGAAGCTTGTCGATGGGCAGACGACAAAGAATTTCGAAGAACTTCACCTTCTGACTCCCGGGCTCACATGGTCGCCTGACGGGAAAAAGGTAGCCATTGCGGTTAAAAGCGGAGCTCACGATGCCATATTTATGATAGACGTTCAAACTGACAGAATGGAGAAGGTCGAATTCCCGGACCTTGCCGGGGTTTTCTCAGTTACCTGGTCGCCGGGCGGCGAAAGGCTGGCATTCATCGGCCAGAAAGGACCGCAGTCCGATGTTTATGTCTACGATATAGCCAATAAGAAAACGGTCAACATTACAAACGACATCTTCTCGGAGAGCGATCCAAGCTGGTCGCCTGACGGGAAAACGATTTACTTCGCCAGCGACCGCGGTCCATATCTAGACAAGCGACAAACGGGGAAAGAGTTCAGGATGTGGAATCATAATTTCAACCGAAGCAGCATTTATTCAATATCCGTTGCATCGGGCATCATAAGTCGGGTTTCAAAATCTGATTCTACGGAAGAATCATATCCGGTCGCCGCCCCCGATGGGAAGCATCTCTACTATATCTCCGATAAAAGCGGTATCACCAACATCTATGATCTGAATTTTGAGACGGGCAGAGCTCTACCCGCTACGAATTCTTTAAGCGGGATTACGCAGTTTTCGATTTCCAGCGATGGATCCAGGCTGGCTTTTTCCACTCTCGAGAACGGAGGATTCGATATCTTTGTCTTGAGATCTCCGGGCGAACACCTTCTCAACGACGAAGAGGTGCCGCTGACTGTATTTATGAAGGGGCAGGTCGCCGAGCGCGATCAGGCAAGGAGTCGAGCACGGAAACCGCTGCACGCCGGGGTGGCACTCGATTCTGCTCAAGTCACAGACTCAACTAAAGTCAGGGAATTGTACGGAAAAGATATTCAGGTCGATCTTAGCAATTACGTTTTCGGCGGGAGGCGGCCTGCCATCGACAGCTTATTTGAAGCGCCGAACTTCAACGAGAATTTCAATGTGAAGGACAATGTCGACAGCACCGGGAATTTCGTCGCACAGAAATACAAGGTCAGTTTCTCGCCGGACATTATCTACGGTAATGCAGGCTATAATTCGCTCTTTGGCGTCCAGGGAAGCACGGTGATGGCTTTCAGCGACATGCTCGGCAATCACCAGATATTTCTCCTAACCGATCTTGTAGTTGATCTGAAGAACAGCGACTACGCGTTCGCGTATACCTACCTCCCCTCGCGAATCAATTATTCGATCGTGGGCTCGCACTTCGCCCATTTCCTCTACCTGTCGTCGCAATACACGGGATACTACGACCTTTATAGATTCCAAACCTCATCCGTATCTCTTAGCGCCGAGTATCCATTCGACCGCTTCAACAGGCTCGAAGCTGGGCTAAGCTGGATGAGCCTGACGCGGGAAAATCTCATGGAAAATTACGAGCCTAACCAGGAAAGGACCCTGATCGTACCGACGCTCAACTATGTACACGATAATTCTTTCTTCGGCTACATCGCGCCGATAAATGGTTCGAGATACATCCTATCGCTTTACGGAACCCCCAAAACCGGATCGCAGGGGATCGACTTTCTCACAGGGACGGTTGACTACCGCAGCTATGTGCGGCTCTCAAGCAACTTCTACACCTTTGTATGGAGAGTATTCGCGGGGACTTCAATCGGCTCAAGCCCGCAAAAGTTTTTCATAGGCGGGACGGAGAACTGGATAAATGTCAGGTTTAACGGCGATTTCATACCGGTACGGAACGCGGAAGATCTCGAATTCCTGACGCCGGTCGTCCCGATGCGCGGCTACGACTACAACGCCAAATTCGGGAATAACTTCGCGTTGCTGAACATGGAACTCAGGTTTCCGATGTTTGGGTTTCTGTCCGCCGGACCGTTGCCGCTCTTCCAGACTTTCTTCGGGACCACATTTGTTGATGTCGGCTCGGCGTGGGGGTGGGACTGGAACAACAGGTATGTGAAGTTTCAGCCCTTCGACTACGATAATGGCGGAAGACTCAAGACGAGGGACCTGCTGGTAGGAACGGGCGTTGGAGTTAGAATGGTTATCCTCTACTTTCTCCTTCGGCTCGATGTCGCTTGGGCGTTTAATATGCAAAGCTTCTCCCCGCCCAGATATTACTTCTCGCTCGGATACGATTTCTAAGTGCGAAAGGACAGATGGGATGAGCATGGAACCTTGGACCGATTTGGCTTCAAGTCTCACTCCTTGTTTGATATTATGTAAGTCCACGCTACCGTTTTGACGAAGCAAAATCTCTTCTGGCGCTGTTCGAACAGGCAAGCTTCCTTAGCCGTTCATGCCCACCGCCGGCTAGGCCTGTTTGTATGAAGGAAATTACCCAACCTGTGAAAGAACGTTAGTGCTGATATCATGACCGCGTGGAATCTGAATTCGAGGATGAAGAAGGGTATTTAAGAAATTAGGAAGGCATTTAAACTCGTCGCAATGTTTGCCGCAAGTTGTACATGCTACCCGTTACTGACGTCGAATATCTTCTCTTTCGGCCTGAGCTTGTTGTACATTGCAAGGAGCGCGTTGTAAGCGCTTTCGCTTCCGCGTTGAGCGCAATCTCTATAAAGCTTAACGGCCATCGGCGTGTCCCGCCGAACGCCGACACCATGCTCGTAACAGAACCCCAGCGCGAGCTGCGCGATCATTGAACCGTCACCAACCCCGTCAGATAATATCTCGATCGTGTCCGCCAGAGCTGCGTCAGATGCCGCACTGTCCGATATTACTGCCGCCGCGGCGAGTCTTATCTCCGCGTCTCTGCTGCCGTCTTCGGCGGCACGCTCCCAGCATCGAGCGCCGAGGGCCGGATTACGCGGAGTCCACTGTCCTGTATAGTAGCATCGCCCAAGCTCGATCAGCGATGGAATATTGTCGTGATCCGCCGCCGTCAGAAGGAGGTGGAAAGCCTGATCGTCGAGTAACTGGTGATCCAATCCGAGCTCGGTCAGGCCGGCCCAGACGAACGCCGCGTCGTAATCTCCAGCCTTAGTCCGCTCCGCAACTTTCTTGATGAACCCTTTCTCTCTGACGAGCCGCAACAGCAGAGCGAGGCCATGACGCGAATCCATGCGAGCCGCGCGCAAATATTGCTCGGCGGCCAATATCCTGTCGCGAGGAACTCCGGTGCCCTTCTCGTAACAGCGTCCGAGCACGGCCAAAGCTTCCGGACTTCCGACGGATGCCGCCGCCTCGATCACGCCGATTGCAGTAGTGTCGTTTTCGGCCCCCTTCTCAAATAAATTCGTGACGCCGAGCGCCTTCCTAAACTTCGCGCTGCCCTCCTTGTAAGCTTCGTTTAAAAGAGTCAGATCACTCACGTTCGAAGATGTATCCGGCCCGTAATCAAGATAGAGCGGCTCGATCGGCTGGTTTGATACTCCCAGGGAAGAATCGCGCTTGGCGTCTTTCGTTCGTGAGCTGTCGGTGTGAGCGAGCAACCCTCTTTTTATAAACTCATCGATGATTTTCTTGGCCGGTTCGTATTTCGCGTCTTCAGCGAGCTTAAGCCATTTGTACGCTGTTTCCAAATCCCTATGAACGACTAAGTTGTCCGTATAAAATAACCCGAACGCAAACTCGCCTTCAGGAAGACTGTCTTCTGCCGCTGACTTGAATCTTTCGTACGCCTTGAATGGATTCCATGGTATCCCCCATCCGTTATTCAGGAATACTCCCATGTTGTATTGAGCGATCGGCATGTTTTGGTCA
The DNA here is from genome assembly GCA_021794075.1 of Bacteroidota bacterium. Classification (GTDB taxonomy): domain Bacteria; phylum Bacteroidota; class Ignavibacteria; order Kryptoniales; family JAKASW01; genus JAKASW01. The sequence goes on from JAJYRM010000033.1 coordinate 8,151, forward strand.
GCGGCCTTCTCGATCCAGTACGCGGCCTTTGCCGTGTCAGCTGGGAAACCCTTCCCGAGAAAATACCTGAAGCCAAGTTCTTCCTGTGCGACGGGGTCACCTCCGTTCGCCCGCCTCATTAGCATTAGCGCTTCCCACAGTTGATACGTTACATCGGACGGTCGTATCAGCTGCGGACCGTCAGACGCCCTGTAATCCCTGAACACGGAACTGTTCGGATGGTCCTGTCTCAGCGCCTGTCCAAAGACTAGAAAAGGCGCGAGCAATACCGCGAGCATCAGCAACGGAGTAAGAAAATTTCGCAATCCCATCAGAATAATGTAAGACAATCGCAACCACCAAATCGACACATTCGGCACGCAACTGGTTTAATTTAGGTAGGAAATTATTTCTCTGGGTAGGGTCGTTTAGGTTTAGAGGAATTTACCAACTGAGTGAGTCCACTGACTCTTAGACAAGCCATCAGCTTATGACAACGTGTTACTAAGACGATCCTTCGGAACTATGAAATTTCCCGGTTCGATTCCAGTAAATGTAGGCCGGTATCCCTATCAGGACCAATCCGAGCCCGAAGAGTGAGTCGCGTGGATCTGTGACAATGGTGTTGTAGACAAACCATGTCGCTACGATAACAAACGCCATTGGAACAAACGGGTATCCAACAGTCCTGTATGGCCGCGCGGCATCCGGACGTTTCTTCCTCAAAACAAAAATGCCGAAAGCGCCGAGGGCATAAAAAAGCCAGGACGCGAAAATCACATAAGTAAACAGTTGGTCGTATGTCCCGGTCAGGGTGAGAAGGGAAGCCCATATTCCCTGAACGATCAACGACACATGGGGCGTCCTATACTTCGGATGGACTCTTGATATTCCCTTGAAGAAGAGCTTGTCCCGCGCCATAGCAAAGTAGACTCGAGCGGTCGTCATGGTCGTGGCATTGACAGTCCCGAATGTCGATAACATCACCGCGACGGCGATGAGCGCTGCTCCGTTCGTTCCGAAAAAATGTGAGATCGCGTCGGCGGCCACCAGCCTGGAGTGAGCAATCTGAGAGACGGGCAGGACATACATATACGCGAGGTTTGTGACCACATAAATAATGATGACCACAATGGTACCGGCTACGAGCGCGATAGGTATGTTTCGCTGCGCGTCCTTCACCTCTCCGGAAAGATAGGTGACGCTGTTCCATCCGTCGTACGCCCACAGTACCGCAACGAGCGCGACGCCGAAAGCGCTGAGAAGCGATGTTCCCTGAAACGAAACTTTGGAGAAAAAGGGCGTGTACAGATGCCCGGTGTGAGTTCCGAAGGCGAAGCACGTGAATACAATTCCCGCGATGGCGAGAACCTTCAAAGATGTGAAGAGTCTTTGAATGAATCCGCCGAACTGAACCCCGAAATAGTTGACAAATGTCACGAAGAGAATCGCTCCTATCGCGACAAGCTTGATCCCGACTTCAGGCATTACAAAAAGTCCGAAGTTCACCTTCAGCGAACTAAGAGTTGGGAAGAAAAATCCGAGATATTCTGCGAAAGCAACCGCGATCGCGGCGATCGACCCGGTCTGGTAGACGATAAAGGTTGTCCAGCCGTACAGAAACGCAGGGAAGGTTCCATAAATCTCACGGAAGTAAACGTACTGCCCTCCTGCGGCGGGAATCATCCCCGCGACCTCAGCGTTCGTCAGAGCGCCCGCAAGGGAAAGGAGACCTCCAAACAACCAGACCGCTATGATCAATCCCGCGTCGTTGAGCGTCATCGCGATCTTTTGCGGCACAAGGAATATGCCAGACCCGATGACGCTGCCGATCACCACGGCTATCGCCGTCGGAAGACCGACGCGCTGCGCCAGCCCCGGCCCTTTTTCCGGACTCGTCAGCCCTTGTGCCTCAGGCAATAGATGTCCCTGAAAACACGCTAAAACTCGGCGGTTCAGCGGAATTTTTCAAAGTGGAGTCAGCCCGACTATTGATGCAGTCCCCTGTGCCCGACAGCCCTTCCTTCGACATCATTCCAAGTCTCGGTGACATATACCGCGGATAGATAGTCCTTGCTACGCGCTTATATCTGCGTAGAACATTTGCACGACATCTTTCGCGAATCCCATCAGGTCTTTCGCCGCCGCAACTCCCTCCCGCGACATGATTGCCTTCGTGAGGCTTGCCTGATCATCGAAATACATCTCTGTCATTCGGTAAATCTGTGGCGTGGATACCGGCGCCCCCGTCACCTCTGAAAGCTCAAGTCTCTTCAAGCCCGGCATCTTCCTAACCAGACCTAAGTGGACATTCTTGTAATGTTCCTCAAAAGCAGATTTGTCGGCAGGCTTCTTGAAGATTGCTACCAGCTTCACCATTGCTGATTTCCTTATTTTGCTTACAGTTGTCCTCGAATATAGTCTTCATCTCCTCAAAACTCAAAACTTGAAACGAAAACTTGATTCGGCTCAATCCGATAGACGAGGATACACTACCGATAAATGCGCAACACATTGACACGCGTGTGTTTTAAAAGTCAATCATTCCTGGAATTAAACATACAGCCATTCCGTTATTCTCATTTTCAACCAGTCCCCGGGGGCGGCGTATTTTCTTCCTCTATTCTACTAATCCTCCGCGGATCCTTTGATTTTTAGCCCTCCATTATTTAGATTTTTTAAAACGAGAACGAGAGAATGCTTACAAACTATATCCCAATTTTCTTAATGCTGGCTGTCGGTGCGGTATTAGGCATCGTGATGGGCAACATTAATAGAATACTCGGCCCCCGTCGGCCGACCGCGGAAAAACTTTCAACTTACGAAAGCGGCATGGAGCCGATCCGTACCGCCCGCGAAAGATTTTCGGTCAGATTCTATTTGGTTGCGATCCTTTTCATACTCTTCGATGTTGAAGTTGTTTTCACTTATCCGTGGGCGGTGAACTTTTTGTCGCTGGGATGGTTTGGATTTATAGAGATGTTGATCTTTGTTGTCATACTTTTGATTGGATATTATTACGTGATTAAAAAAGGAGCTTTACAGTGGCAGTAAATAGAACAAATGAGAACGAAGGCTTCCTGACCAGCCGCGTGGATGCGCTCTTCAACTGGTCATTGAAGAATTCTCTCTGGCCTATGCCGCTTGGCATCTCCTGTTGTGCTATTGAAATGATGGCTTTTGCAGGCCCGCGATATGACGTGAGCCGATTCGGAGCGGAAGTGTTCAGATTCTCCCCGCGCCAGAGCGACCTCCTGATCGTTGCCGGGACTGTTACATATAAAATGGCAAAAGTAGTCCGAAAGATTTACGATCAGATGCCCGACCCGAAGTGGGTCATTTCAATGGGCGTTTGCGCGTCGAGCGGCGGAATGTATCGCTCATATTCGGTAGTGCAGGGAATAGACCAGTTTGTGCCGGTCGACGTTTATGTCGGTGGCTGTCCTCCCCGTCCGGATTCGCTTCTGAAAGCCTTAATGGAGATCCAGAAGAGAATTCAAGCCGGTGAGACTGCGACTCAGCAGCGGCAGCCAGAAAAAATATTGGTGGACTAAAATCAAATGAGAGAGAAAATTGAAGAGAAACTCCGGGCTGCCTTCGGAGAGAGTGTGGTTTCTGTGTCGGAGTTCAAGGGGCAGGTTTCCGTCGAGGTTAAGAGGGATGTCATAGCTGAGGTTTGCCGGTTTCTCAAGGAAGACCCGGAATTCGAGTTCAGCTTCCTATCTGATATCTGCGGCGCGGACATGCTCAATTTTGAGGACGCGTCGTCTAGAAAGGCGTACCTCGCCGTGGAGCATGATTATCGCCCTGAAGAAGTTCCGGTCGCGGAGCGGTTCTTGGTTGTTTACCATCTGACATCCATCAAGAACAAGGAAAGGGTCCGGCTTAAGGTGAAGGTGGACGGCGACAATCCGGTTTGTCCTACACTGACTTCGGTCTATCCCGCTGCGAACTGGTATGAACGTGAGACGTTCGATATGTTTGGTATTGTCTTCGAAGGCCATCCTGATATGAGAAGGATGTATATGCCGGAAGAGTACGATTATTATCCTCTGCGGAAGGATTTCCCGCAGATGGGCGTGCCGGGCTCCATCCCTCTCCCGAGGAAGTAAGGCGCCCGCGTTCGCGAATTCAGAAATGAAAAATTAGAATTGAGAATTCTTTGATGGCTAATTCATCTCGTGACAAGGATAATGTCGCCCAGATTGTGAGGGCGCTTGAAGATAAAGATACCAACGTGGCGCTTGAAGATCCTCTTGAGAATTACATGGTTCTCAATATGGGCCCGCAGCACCCTGCAACTCACGGCGTGCTGAGGCTCCTTGTAAAGCTCGACGGGGAAACGGTGGTTGAATGCATACCTGAGCTCGGCTATCTGCATCGGGGATACGAGAAGATCGCCGAGGCCTCGACATACATGGAGTTTATTCCACACACCGATAGGCTCGATTATATTTCTCCCATTGCGAACAACGTCGCCTACGCCCTTGCAGTCGAGAAGATCGCTGGAGTCGAGGCTCCACCTCGCGCGCAGTATATCAGAGTTATCGGCGCGGAGCTCGCCAGAATTTCTTCCCACTTGATGGCTATTGGAGCCATGGCAATGGATGTCGGCGCCATGACAGTGTTCCTCTGGGCGTTCAGAGAAAGGGAGAAGCTTTATGATATATTCGATCTCCTCACGGGTGTCCGGTTCACGACGAGCTACACGAGGATCGGCGGAGTTGCACAGGATCTGACCGACGAGACCGCACAGGCAATCAAGAAGTTTATCGACGAATTCCCGCACCATCACGCCGAGATCATGAAGATGCTAAACAAGAATAGAATCTTCCTCGACAGAGTGGTCGGCGTTGGAGCGATAGATGCCGAAACCGCGATCGGTCTCAGCTTCAGCGGGGCGAATCTTCGCGGCTGCGGAATCGAGCACGATATCAGAATTTTTTCGCCGTATCTCGTCTACGATCAGCTTTCTTTCGACGTGATCACCGAGAAAGAGGGCGACTGCTTCGCGCGATATATGGTAAGGATGCGCGAGATGCTGGAGAGCGTGAAAATAGTCCGCCAGGCGCTTGAGAAGATTCCACAGGGCCCAATCAAGGCTGATCTTCCCAAGAAGGTGCTCCCGCAAAAGGAAAGAGTTTATAACAAGATGGAGGAGCTCATCCACGACTTCGTGATAGTCAATGACGGCGTCCATCCTGATGTAGGCGATGTCTACGTCACGACGGAGGGTTCGAAGGGCGAGCTCGGCTTCTATATCATGAGCGATGGAAGCGGTCATCCATGGAGGCTTAAGATACGCTCTCCTTCATTCTGCAACCTTCAGGCGCTCCCTTACCTCGTGAAGGGACAGATGATCTCTGACGTGGTCGCGATCATCGGCAGCATCGACCCGATTATGGGTGAAGCGGATAAATAAGAATTCAAAAACCAGAATCGAGAACTAGAGACAGTGTTTACACAAGAGAACCTTCACAGAGTTGAAGAAATAAAGAAGCGCTATCCTAAGCCGATGGCGGCGCTGCTCCCCGTACTTTGGGTCGCGCAGGAACAATTCGGTTGGATTTCGGAAGAGACCATGCATTACGTCGGCGAACTGCTTGGCTTGCCTTTCAACCATGTCCTTGGCGTAGTGACTTTTTATACGATGTATAACAAGAAGCCGGTGGGGAAGTATAATATTCAGTTTTGCGGCAACATATCCTGCATGCTCCGCGGAGCGGATAATCTCATCGAGCATCTCGAGCACAAGCTAGGCATAAAGGTGGGTGAGACAACTTCCGACGGCATGTTCACTCTGAAGGAGGTTGAGTGTCTCGGCTCTTGCGGCACCGCCCCAATGATGCAGGTTAACAACGACTACTATGAAGATCTTACCGCGGAAAAGCTCGACAACTTACTAGAAGAATTCAGGAAGCAGGCTCAACGATAATGTCCGACTCCATAAAACTCTACGCTCAGAACGGCGATCCCGCATTTCCGAGGATTGTTCTTCCCGATATTCCTAACCTCGCACAGATAGAGACATACGAAAGTAACGGAGGCTACGGCGCGCTAAAGAAAGCGCTGTCGATGGATCCCGCGGCTGTCACGGACGTGGTGAAAAAATCAGGCCTACGCGGACGCGGCGGCGCGGCATTCCCCACCGGGCTCAAGTGGACATTCATGCCGAAGGGAAATGAGAAGCCCAAGTATCTGGCAATCAATGCCGACGAGAGCGAGCCTGGCTCATTTAAGGACAGGCAAATATTGGAGTTCAATCCTCACCAACTTATCGAGGGCATTCTCATAGCGTCTTACGCCATGGGGATAAAGGCTGCCTACATTTACATTCGCGGCGAGTACTACAAATGGTACAAAATCCTCGAGAAGGCGGTGGAAGAGGCGTATTCCCGCAATTACATCGGCGAAAATATCGCGGGCTCCAATTTCTCCGTCGACCTTTATGTGCATCGTGGTGCGGGCGCTTATATTTGCGGCGAAGAATCAGGGCTCATGGAATCGATCGAGGGGAAACGCGGTTATCCTCGGGTGAAACCTCCCTTCCCGGCTTCGAACGGTCTATGGGGCAATCCCACGACGATCAACAACGTGGAGACCCTGACGAATGTGCCTGCCATTATTTGGAACGGCGCGGAATGGTTTGCTAAGATCGGCGCGGAGAAGCATCCTGGCACACTGCTGTATGGTGTGAGCGGGCATGTAAACAAGCCCGGCGTCTTTGAACTTCCTTCAGGAACGCTTCTGACGGATTTAATCTACAAATATTCAGGTGGCGTCACCGGCGATAAGAAGATCAAGATGGTGATCCCCGGCGGGAGTTCGATGCCTCCTCTCCGAGGCGATCAGCTCGAAGGCGTGAAAATGGACGCCGAGTCTCTGAAAGGAGTCGGGAGCGCGATCGGCACCGGCGGCGTCATCGTTATGGACGAAGACACAAACCTGACAAAGGTGCTTCTAAGAATTTCAAAATTCTACTGGGACGAATCGTGTGGCCAGTGCACTCCATGCCGCGAGGGTACGGGATGGATGAAGAAGATACTCCAGCGTATGTACGACGGCTATGGAAAGGTCGAAGACCTGGATCTGTTGATGCGCGTCGCGAACAACATAGAAGGCAATACGATCTGCGCGCTCGGCGACGCAGCCGCCTGGCCGGTCAAGTTTACCATCCAGCGCTTCAGGAAAGAGCTGGAAGAGGAATTGGGCCGTCAGGATAGAAGCGCGGCAGCGTAGAGCATCTCTGAAAGCAGCAGCGGCCGCCAGTCGTCTCTCAAGATCTATGTTAGAGACCCGGGCCTTGTGCAGCCTGATTCTGTTTCGGAAAACTTCTCGTTCCAGGGAGCAGGTGTGGAAAGTATCTCGATAAGAATCTATAGGATATCGGAAGACTTCAACGATCTTCCGCTCCCATCATACATGACGGATGGATCGGCGGGAATGGATTTGTACGCCGCCGTTTCCCAGCCAACTGTCATCGAGCCGATGACAACTGCTCTCGTCCCAACCAATCTAAAGATTGAGCTACCTCCGGGATTCGAAGCTCAGATCAGACCGAGGAGCGGTCTCGCTCTTCGCGACCGAATTACTCTTCCCAATTCGCCGGGAACTATCGATTCTGATTACAGGGGTGAAATAAAAATTATCATGCTCAACCTCGGCGGCCAGCCTTTTGTCGTGAATCGCGGCGATAGAATAGCTCAGATGATAATATCGAGATACGCCCGCGTCAACTGGGAAGAGTCAGATTCACTCGGCGAGACCGCGCGTGGCAGCGGCGGATTCGGGTCGACAGGAAAATGACCGCCATTCTTGCCTATCATAAGGTTGACGACAGGTTCGAATTTGGGCTCACGAATGTCAAACCGAAATCTTTTTTGAGGCAAATACAGGCGTGTATCGCGGAAGGGTATAAGATCGTATCTGACGTTGAGCCCGCCGGATCTGGAAAAAGCGTATGCCTCACTTTTGACGATGGGTATGATTGTTTTTGTCGCAATGTTGTCCCAGCGCTTGAATCTACCGGAGGTAAGGCGATAGTGTTCGTGATCGCCGATTACGTCGGGAAAACAAACAGCTGGGATATTCGCCTTTCCTATAAGCCATTCATGCATATGACCTCTGAACAGATCAGAGAAGTTGCGGAAATGGGATATGAAGTAGGCAGCCATTCTTGCACGCATAGAGATTTAACGAGACTCTCTCAGTATGCGTTGAAAGATGAACTTGTTAGATCGAAGGAATTTCTGGAAGATGTCACGGGAGTTGAGGTCGATGCGCTGTCTTTCCCGTTTGGAAGGTACAATAGGGCGACAGCGGAAGCCGCGTTTGAGGCCGGATACCGCAGGCTTTTCGGCCTGGGATCTTCCGCCAGTGAAGGGGTACTTCCGCGAATTCCGGTGTATAGGATTGATTCCCCGGCGTCAGTTCTGCGAAAAATCGGATTGGGAAGGGGAGAAATAATGAAGAGTGATTTTATTCATTCTTTTGCTAATATTTCGGCGCTATTTTCGGTAAGAGAGTCGAGAGCCGGTCGGCGTCGTACTCCGGAAAAAGGTTGAAATAGCAAACAAAATGGCTCTGGAAGAGGAAAAAATCGTGCAGGATCGTGAACAGGTGAAGGAGGTAAGGACACTCTCCGAACTTCTTTCAAGCCGCAGGGAGTGGCTGCTCCTTGTTGTGACACTTGCGCTGATTCTTGTTCTTGGCTACACAGTAAGGGATGTTTTTAGTCCTATACTTGTTTACATCGTGTTCCTTATAGCCACTTATCCGTTGCGTCATGAATCAATTATAAGACACGTCATACTGGTCGCTACGCTCCTTTTCGGAGTGTGGTTCTTTGTGGAAGTGTCAGGCGCCGTTCTTCCGTTTGTCATCGCCTTCCTCATTAGTTTTATATTCTCTCCGCTTGTCGAGATACTTGCCAAAAAGCGAATCCCGAGGTCGCTTTCTATCATAGCTATTCTTCTAACGCTTCTCGGCGCCGTCGTAACTCTTTCGATTGTGCTGCTCCCGATGGTGTTCCAGCAGTTTCAAAATTTTCTATCCTCTATCCCGACGCTGAGCAGCGAACTGAGCAACTCGCTAAATCGTCTCATCAACCGCGGCTTTCTCGGCTTCACTCCGGAAAACCAGAACCTTCAGCAAGCTATCATCGCGGAAATATCCACAAGGGTCGAGGACATAACTCGCGCAATTCCAAACGGCATACTCAGCTTCGTGGCACAGGCGGCGTCGGCTCTCACGAAGATGCTCAACCTTGTGCTCGTTCCTTTTCTGAGCTTTTACATAATGAAGGATTTTGAGCTCATAAAGCATAGGGTGAAGATGCTCGTCCCACGCAGGTACCGCGCCCGCGCTTCAGATGTGTATGGCATTGTGGATGTCATACTCGGGAGCTACTTGCGCGGAGCGCTGACGGTGGCATTCATAAACTCAATAGTCATATCGTCGCTAATGTCGATCTGGGGAGTCAAATATCCTCTTCTGATCGGATTGATCTCGGGCCTCCTCGACATGATACCCTATTTCGGCATCATCATAAGCATGTCGGTAGCTGTGCTCATCGCCTTGTTCGGAGACAGCCCGGGCTTCCAGGTGGCGATGGTCATAATATCTTTCCTCGGGATGAACCTCACCGAGACGACCATCCTTTATCCGAAAATCATCGGCTCGAAGATTGGCGTACACCCGGTGCTTCTGATTCTGGCGCTTCTCGTCTTCGGTTACTTCATGGGATTTCTCGGACTTCTAATCGCGGTTCCGACGACGGCAATATTAATCGGACTCAGGAAGTATTACGAAAGAAACATCAGGCCCGCACATTGAGCTCAACGTTATATCTTGTCTCGACACCGATAGGGAATTACGATGATATTACGCTGCGTGCCCTTAACGTTCTGAAGAGTGTCGATTTCGTAATATGCGAAGAATTTAAAACCGGTAATCGCCTTCTTAAATACTATGGCCTGGACAAACCTCTCGAAGCGCTCAACGAACACAACGAAGCTCGCGATGCGGAGCTAACTGTGGAGCGGATTAAGGAAGGTGCTGATGCGGCCATTATCTCTGATGCCGGGACGCCGGTCTTCGCGGATCCCGGTGCGAAGCTGGTTCACATAGCCCTGAAGAAGGGGATAAGAGTCGTTCCTGTACCGGGGGCATCATCGATACTTTCCGCGTTGGTCGTTTGCGACTTCGATATCAATTCCTTCCATTACGCAGGGTTTTTGCCTCGGAAAAGAGAGGAACGTCTCCGCGAGCTCGGCAGACTCGCTGCTTTGGGATGCGCCTGCGTGATTATGGAAGCGCCGTACAGATTCAAGCCGTTGATGGATGACTGCCTCGCTTCGTTTGGCAGGAACCGGCGCGCGATAGTCGCGGTCGACATGACTATGGCGAACGAACAGGTTATTCGCGGAACGCTTGGAGAGATAGACAAGAAATTCGACGACGCGCCGTTCAAGGCGGAATTCGTGCTGATAGTGGATGCGCCTAAAGCCAATTAGTCTCGTTCTACTCCTAACGTTTCTCCTCCCGGCGTGTTCCGGGGGACCGCCTATGCCGGAGAAAAAACTTGTCGATTTCTATATCGACCTGCAGCTGCTGGATGCCCGCTACGGCGCCGACAATGCCGTCCAAAAAGAAAAAGCCGATTCCCTGATGAAAGCCTACCACATCGACAAAGCGCTGTTCGACTCAACTATGTCATGGTACAGTAAGCGCCCTGACAGATGGCAAAAGTTCTTTACGAAGGCGGACAATCGGTTGGCCAAGATGAAGCACGATTACGTTAAACGGAAACCCCGGTAAGCCTTGCGACGAGCTGCACCTCTGCAATTTCACAATCTCTTATGCTTTCTCGCACCTTTGCGGTATCGGCTGTCTTTCTTAGTTCGCTTTCCAACAGTGCGAATTTGCGGGTACCGATGAGAGTGCGAAGATCAACTCCAAGCCCCCGTTGCTGTAACTTCTCCAGCGTTTCTATTACGCCCTGTACTGTCGTTGACAAAGCGACCGCTATTTCTCCGGCAGTGAGTTTTTCCAGATAAAGCTCGTAAATACTCCGCTCCATTTGGGACATCTCCGTACTGCTTTCGCTGCTGAAATCAAGGCAGACCTGGAGCATTCTTTTCGAAATGACACCTGACTTGGCTCCATCCCTTGAGAGAAGTTCGACTACGTTCTCTTCCTTCAAAGGATGAGTGTTCGCTATCTCTATGAGCTTGTCATCGCTGCAAATAGCGAACGCGGGCAGGCTGAGCTCCGAAGCGAGGGCTCGCCGCTCGTCGCGAAGGGCCTTGTACAGGGCTTTCCTGAGGATGAACGGTTTACTAACTGCCGGCGCGATGCCGGTTCTCAGATACGACCCGCCTTCGTCCGTGATAATTACAGTTGGATAAACAAATCCGTTTTTAGCTATGTACTTGCGTGACATCAGAAGGTCGAACGCTGAGTAAACCACTTGTGCCGGAACCCCTTTCAATACACCGAAGTGTTCCTCAGACAGCGCCGGATCAGTTTTTCCTTTGTCTCCGTTGCCGAGAAGTATTTTGCAGCATGTGGTCCGGCCGTATTCTCCGTTTGCCGCGTTGACCAAAGAGAGTATAGCCCGATGGATTTCTTTGAGGGGCGTTAGCCCCTTGACATCAAGCGAAGCGTATTCGGATGTAACGGTGCAATTGTCGCAATTGCCGCACCCGCCCTCTATTGGGTCTTCTCCGAAATAATTCAGGATGTAGTTTGTCCTGCAACCGGTGTTTGTCGCGAACTCTTTAGTTCTCGAGAGCCTTTCAGTTGCCCGCTCACGAAGCTGAGAATAGTTATTGAAGTCGATTGGTATACTCTCGGGTTTCTCGCGTCTTGATCGCATTCGAAACGTCACCCCCTCGGTAGGGGGTTTGTATTCAATGAGCCCGGACCGGTGAAGGATTGCCAGCGTGCGAATCACGTTTGAGGGGCCGATACCTGCTTTTTGCGCAACCTCGTCCATTCTCAGCGGCTTTTCTTCGGAGAACACTGCATTGCCATGGAGGCGCAGAATCGATTCGAGGACGGCCTTCGAATCATTCGAAGAAGTCTTTTCGATGGCTCGCCTGTATGAAGCCATATCGACCCTTGACCGAACATAAGCGCTAGCGGAAATGTTTGGCATAAGCTGGATTAACTCCCGTTGCGACAAAATCCGGAAAACCGAATCGATTATTCTCGGATTTAGTTTTGTCAGTAGGGAAATCTCCTGCGTGGATATTGTGAGATACTCTTCAGGTATTGAGCCGACAGCGATCGCAAGTTTGTCGAAGATTGCCGTGTAAACTCTGATGAAATCTTCGCGAGAGGGATAAAGTGTGTTAATAAAAAATTCTTGAACTGCGAGATCTTTTTTGTTGAAAAGCAACAGGCACTCGGCCAGCTTCCCGTCGCGACCGGCTCGTCCTGCCTCCTGGTAGTAAGCTTCCAACGTGCCTGGTATTTCGTAATGAATAACATATCTCACATCCGGCTTGTTTATCCCCATGCCGAATGCGTTTGTTGCGACCATGACACGGTTCGAGGAGATGAATTCAGCCTGTGAACTAGTCCGCTCTCTTTCAGTCAGGCCAGCATGGTAGTGCAAAGCTTTGATCCCTTTTGTTACGAGCAGGTCGTGGATCTCGTCAACGCTCTTTCGTGTTGCTGCGTAGATAATTCCTGATCCCTTGTTTGCCGCTACGTAATTCAACACGGAAGTGGTCTTTGCTTTTTCCACGAGAACCTGGAAGGAAAGATTGTCCCTGCGAAATCCACGGATGTACACACGCGGCGAGCGCATCTTCAGTTGCGCGATGATATCGTCCTGGACGTCCGGTGTAGCCGTTGCCGTTAAGGCGAGGATCACAGGATTTCCTACGGCTCCGGCGAACTCCGATATCCGCGTGTAATGTGGACGGAAATCGTGCCCCCACTGACTTATACAGTGCGCTTCATCGACGGCGATGTGCGAGACTCTTGTTTTGGATATTGACTCGATGAACCTTCTGCTCTCTAGGCGTTCCGGTGCTACATACAGTAACTTCACGCCGCCGGTCCTTACGAGCTGTAACCTGGATCTAATCTCATCGAGGTCGAGTGAGCTGTCGAGCTGTGTCGCAATCCTTCCGAATCTATTTACCTGGGCGACCTGGTCTTTCATCAGGCTTACGAGGGGGGTGATGACAATCGTGAGCCCGTCGGAAAGGACTCCCGGTAGTTGGTAACAAATTGACTTTCCGCCGCCTGTGGGCATGACCGCCAGCGTGTCGAATCCATTGATAACTGAAGTTACTACCTCAAGCTGGCCCGGTCTGAATTTATTCAAACCGAAAAACTTTTCGAGTGCTTTCTGTAAGCGTTCAGCGGGGATCATGTTGAAATTTAATACCGAGGGGCCAAATAGATAAACTTTTTGGAAACTCGACTCTACAGCTACGAAAGGTTGCACTAAGACTCTAGCTGTTGTGGCACGACGAGGAATCTCCTAGTTCGAAATGCGCCATCGAATCGCGGGGTTCGTTTAGTTGACACCCGTGGTTGTGTCTGCTGGCATTTCGTGATCTTCTGAAAAAACGAGAGGCGGATGCGGTATTGACTTGGTTTGCAAAATACGCGCCATTCATTTTGACTCCTCCTGATAGGAGGGAAAAAGTGGAGTAAGTCGTTGATTATCCGTATCTTTTGAGGCCTGTTTTTGACCTTGACTTTCTCCCTTTTTTTCTTAAATTTATTAGCTCAAAATGAAGAATGCTGGCGTAGCTCAGTTGGTAGAGCAGCTGACTTGTAATCAGCAGGTCGGGGGTTCAAATCCCTTCGCCAGCTCGGTTACGGGCCTGCATACCGAGTTGCCAACTTGGCGAGAGTTAGATGCGAGTTGGCCCAACGGTGCGCATGTGTTCATTTGGGCGGACGCCGGAGTTGGAGAGCCGGGGCGGACTGTAAATCCGTTGGCTTACGCCTTAGAGGGTTCGAATCCCCCACCGCCCACTGCCTGTCTGGCCTTAGTCGATCGGGGACAGGTCGCTGTGGATGTAGATAAGGACGAACATCGTTTTCTGGAGGGCGCAAAGTTGTCTCGTGGAGAGCAGGCCTCGTCAGAGAGCGGGTTTGTTAAATCGAAATCAAAACGCGGGAGTAACTCAGTTGGTAGAGTCACAGCCTTCCAAGCTGTTGGTCGCGGGTTCGAGTCCCGTCTCCCGCTCTCGGACGGACGTCTTCTCGTTGGAGGCGTTCTCGGTTGCGTTGTCGGTCTACTGGTGTAGTTTCGCTTAGCCGATAAATGTCGGGAAGGCGATTTTGTGTCGTTTCAAATTACACGTAGCGGGCGCGGCTGGATGCGTGAGTTGTGCGACGCACCGGATCTCTTTTTAACGTTGTATCCGCTCACGTAGCTCAGCTGGTAGAGCAACGCCTTGGTAAGGCGTAGGTCACGGGTTCGAGTCCCGTCGTGAGCTCGCAACATCCACGGCGTTCCGTCGATGTTGCCTAACTATAGGAAAGATTATGAGAGACATTATTACGCTCGAGTGCACTGTCTGCAAGCATCGGAATTACACGACTACCAAGAACAAGCGAAAACAGTCGGGCAGAGTTGAGTATAAGAAGTACTGCCGGTTTTGTGCAAAGCATACGTCGCACAAGGAAACAAAGTAAGAGTTTCGAATCCCGGATTCTGAACTCCGTTCTGAAATAGCAAATTGTGAATCCAAGATACGTCAGTAGCTCAATTGGCAGAGCAGCGGTCTCCAAAACCGCAGGTTGGGGGTTCGAGTCCCTCCTGACGTGCTTGAGTTTCGAATTCCCTGCCCATCATAGCGGCGATACTGGGGCGGGTTTTTCAGCGCTTGAACGCGCAGAATAGAGGAAATGATATGAGAGAAAAAATCATCGGCTTCTTTGACGACGTAGTTAAAGAAATGAAGAAGGTGACTTGGCCGACAAAGGACGAATTGAAAGACTTCACGTCGGTCGTTCTCGTTGCTACCTTGATAATGGCCGTTTTCATATACGCCGTGGATACGATAGTTAATGTTGCCCTAAGGTACATATTATGAGTGAAGAATCGGCAGAGAAGAAAGAAGCCGTTGTGCCTGCAAAGGTTTCCACGAAGCGGTGGTATGTGGTTCGCACATATTCGGGTCAGGAAAGCAAAGCGGTCGCCTATCTTGAAAGTCAGCTGAAAGAGTCGGACCTTCACGAGAAATTCGGCGAAATTGTCATACCGACTGAGAAGGTTCCCACGATTAGCGAATCTGGCAAGAGGAAGATCAAGACGAGAAATTTTATGCCTGGCTATGTGATGATCGAGGCCGAAATGGATGAGCGAGTCAAAGGTTTCATACTCGGCGTACCCTCGATTATCAGTTTTGTCGGCCCGAAAGGTGACCCGAGTCCTCTCCGCCCTGACGAAGTCGTCAGGATGAAAGGGAGGATCGATGAGCGTGAAGAACGCCAGGTGACGGAAGTCCCGTTCAAATTTGGCGACAAAGTGAAAGTGATTAGCGGTCCTTTCTCGACGTTCAAAGGTGAAGTGTCGGAAGTGAACGAGGATCGCATGAAGCTGAAAGTGACGGTGACGATATTCGGTCGTCCGACACCCGTCGAGTTGAGTTTTACTGAAGTTGAACTAGAAAGATAACCTAGGTGAACAATGGCTAAGAAAGTCGTAGGTTTTGTAAAGCTGCAAATACCGGCCGGTCAGGCTACTCCTGCGCCGCCGGTGGGTCCCGCTCTCGGTCAGAAGGGCGTGAATATCATGGAGTTCTGTAAGCAGTTCAACGCTCGCACTCAGGACAAGCAGGGGCTGGTGATCCCCGTCGTAATTACGGTCTATTCCGATAAATCGTTCACCTTCATCACGAAGACCCCGCCGGCTGCCGTTCTCTTGATCAAGGAAGCAAAGATTGAGAAGGGGTCGGGAGAGCCGAATCGCGTGAAAGTGGCTAAAGTTACTGCCGAGCAAGTTAGAAAGATCGCCGAGATGAAGATGCCTGATCTGAATGCGTCAGACATTGAGGCCGCTGCAAGCATGATAGCCGGAACTGCCCGCAGTATGGGTATTGTGGTCGAAGGTTAAAAAGGAAGAGTTTGAGAAGATGAAAGAAAGCAAGCGAATTAAAGAGGCCAAGAAGCTTGTCGACAGCACAAAAGATTATACTGTCGAGGAAGCAGTGGAAAGAATAAAATCAACCGCGAAAGCTAAGTTCGACGAGACAGTGGATATAGCGATAAGGTTGGGGGTCGATCCTCGCCACGCTGATCAGGCCATAAGGGGCACGGTTTCCTTGCCGCACGGCATTGGTAAGACCGTACGTGTACTCGTTATCGCCAAGCAGGCTCAGAAGCAGGAAGAGGCGAAGCAGGCCGGCGCCGACCACGTCGGATTCGAAGACTACCTGAAGCAGTTGCAGGATGGCTGGTCGGATATCGACATCATCGTTGCCACTCCAGATTCGATGGCCGATGTCGGAAGACTTGGCAAAGTCCTTGGACCTAAGGGGCTCATGCCGAACCCAAAAAGCGGGACTGTGACCCCGGACGTCGCGAAGGCTGTTGCTGAAATTAAGGCCGGAAAGATCGAGTTCAGAGTAGATAAGGCGGGGAATGTCCATGCTGTCATTGGGAAGGCGTCTTTCGACAAGGAGAAGCTGGTCGACAACCTGAATTCATTTATCGCGGCGGTCAATCGTCTGAAACCTGCCTCGTCAAAGGGCCAGTACATAAGAAACATCGCGGTCTCGACCACGATGGGGCCGTCGGTGAGGATAGACAAGACGCTTGCTTCAACCATACATTGAGTTTACGCACGTACGCGCAGGGGCGGCTCTTCGTTTTGCCGGAGCGATTTCGGCGAGATGGAAAGTTGCAACGGCGCGTATAAAATGCTTCTAAGCCATTTCGGAGTCCTACCTCCGGAACGGACACACGTAAAATATCTGAGGAAAAGATGAAAAGGAATGAAAAGGAACAGGTCGTCGCTGAAGTGACTGAACTGGTTTCCAATTCGTCCAGCCTTTTCTTCACGGACTTCGCTGGAATGACTGTCGCGGAAAGCAGTGAGCTGCGACGGGAATTCCGAAAGCTGGGCGTTAAATATCAGGTTGTGAAGAACACCCTGATTAAGAAGGCGATGAAATCGGCCTCGTCAGGTGAGGAAGCTTTCGGCTACCTCGTCGGCCCGACCGGTGTCGCGTTCGGATCCGATGATCCTGTTGCACCCGCTAGAATCCTGAAGAAATTTTTCGACAAGAGCAAGAAACCTGCAACGAAAGCGTTTGTCATCGACAAGCAGGTGTTTGCTGGAGAAAGGCTGAACGAATTTGCGGCGATGCCGACGAAGCCCGAGATGATCGGAGCGATACTCGGGAGCATTTCGGCACCCATTTCGGGGATTGCCGGTTCGGTTTCGGCCGTAATGAGAGACCTTGTCTCGGTGATTGATGCCCTGGAGAAGAAACTCCCGGCTTAGAATTTTAAACGATTTTCAAAAGGAGATATAAGAAATGTCAGAAGTAGTTCAGGAATTAGTTGATAAGATAAGCAAGCTCACGCTCTTGGAAGCATCAGAATTGAAGAAGGCCCTCGAGGATAAGTTCGGGGTAACCGCCGCGGCGCCGGTAGTCGTTGCCGGTGCGGTTGGTGGAGGAGCGGCTGGCGCGGCTCCCGCTGCGGAAGAGAAGACTGAATTTGACGTTAACCTGGTCAGCGCAGGCGCGCAGAAGATCAACGTCATAAAGGTCGTTCGCGCAGCCACGGGCCTTGGTCTGAAGGAAGCCAAGGACCTTGTAGATGGCGCGCCGAAGGTAGTCAAGGAAGCTCTTTCGAAGGCAGATGCCGAGAAGCTGAAGAAGGAATTGGAAGAGGCCGGAGCAACTGTCGAGCTGAAGTAACAGAACTTTAGCAGGCAATTGAACGTTCCAAGAAGTAGTGAAAATAGCCAATTCGGTAATCCGTCCCGGAAAAGACCGGGACGGATTACGTGTCTTTATAAGGGATGTGCCTGCTATGCAATTCTCTCTTCGAAAAATATCTAAAGGAGTGTGATTACGTTGAAGAACGTCAATTCAAATGGGCAGGATTTAGCGCGCGTCAATTTCGCAAAGATCCCTCAGAAGGTAGACTATCCCGATTTGCTCGACGTCCAGATCGAATCTTACAAGAGATTCCTTCAGGAAGACCTTACGGCGAAACGCAGAAAGGCGATGGGACTTCAGGGAGTGTTCCAGGTCAACTTTCCGGTGTACGACAACAAGGAGCACTTTGCGCTGGACTTTGTGGAGTACAGCATTGAGAAGCCGCGCTATGGAGTGGATGAGTGTATTGAGAAAGGGCTGACCTACTCGGTCACGTTGAAGGCTAAGCTGCGTCTTGCCAGCAAGGATTCCGACCCAAACAAGGAAGGATTCATGGAGGCGAAGGAGCAGGAAGTCTATCTCGGATCGATTCCGTACATGACTGACCGTGCGACTTTCATTATCAACGGAGCCGAGCGCGTAGTCGTTAGTCAGCTTCACAGATCACCGGGCGTGTTCTTCGTTGAGACTGAGCATCCGAACGGCGCCAGGATCTGGAGCTCGAGGGTCATCCCGATGAGAGGTGCATGGCTGGAATTTACAACGGACATAAACAATGTCCTCTGGGTCTACATAGACCGCAAAAAGAAGTTTTACGCGACCACTCTCCTGCGAGCCCTTGGTTATGAGAAGAACGAGGATATACTCGATCTCTTCCAGCAGGTGGAGGAAGTGAATGTCGCCAAGATGCAGCCGGAAGAGCTGATTGGCAGAAGATTGGTCGGTGACGTGGTAGACACGAAGACCGGTGAAATCCTGATAGACACCTCCGATATGTCGCTCGAAGAGTTGAAGCTTACGGAAGAAAGTGTGGAGCTTATTAAGAACGCCAACGTTAAGAAACTCCGCCTGCTTAAGACCACGCGAAAGGGCGATGACCCGATTCTCCTTCACACGATAAGGGCCGACTCCACGAGCTCCAGCGAAGGCGCTCTCAAGAAAATTTATGAAGAGCTCAGATCAATCGAGGCGCAGGACACGGAGACTGCCCGAGGCCTTTTGGAAAAAATGTTCTTCAGCGAGAAGAGGTACGATCTCGGCAATGTCGGACGTTACAGGATGAACGCGAAACTGACGCTCGAGATACCGACAAGCGTGACGGTTCTAACAAAAGAAGACATAGTCGCTATAGTCGACTACATATTGAAGCTCAGGCGAGACGAGGGACAGATCGACGATATCGATCATCTTGGAAACAGGCGCGTGAAGACTGTCGGCGAGCAGCTCGAATCGCAGTTCAACCTGGCATTGACGAGAATGGTCAGAAACGTCAAAGAGCGGATGAACATCCATGACGAAGAGAACTTTACTCCGCAAGGGCTTGTCAACGCTCGTGTCATAACGACCGTGCTCAACTCGTTCTTCGGGACGAGTCAGCTTTCTCAGTTCATGGACCAGACGAACCCGCTCGCCGAGATGACGCACAAACGCAGGATGAGCGCACTTGGACCGGGCGGACTAACGAGGGAACGCGCGGGTTTCGAAGTTCGCGACGTTCACTACACTCACTACGGTCGTCTCTGCCCGATTGAAACGCCCGAAGGTCCGAATATCGGTCTTATTTCCTCGCTCGCCGTTCACGCGAGGGTCAACGATTTCGGTTTCATCGAGACGCCTTATTTTAAGGTCGTTAACGGAGTCGTGACGGATGAAATCGTTTTTCTGAGCGCGGCCCAGGAAGATGAGTACAAGATAGGACAGGCCAATACCGAGGTCGATGAAAAAGGCAGGATTGTCAGCGAGCGTGTTAGATCGAGATATCACGGTGATTTCATATTGGAGAAACCGACCGAGATACAGTTCCTGGACATTGCGACGAATCAGATAGTCAGCCCCGCTGCCGCCTTGATCCCCTTCCTGGAGCATGATGACGCTAACCGTGCTCTTATGGGAGCGAATATGCAACGCCAGGCCGTTCCGCTCATAGCTAGCGAAGCCCCCGTGGTCGGTACCGGCATGGAGCGAAAGGTCGCCGTCGATTCAAGAACGCTTGTTGTGGCCGCGCATGATGGTGTCGTGCAGGAAGTGGACGGAAGCCGAATCATCGTTAAGTATGACATCAACGAAAGGTCGGATGAGGTCATAGCGAGTTTCCAGGACCTCAGGACCGCTGAGTACAAGCTTAGAAAGTTCTTCAGGACGAATCAGGATACAACCGTCAACCAAAAACCGCTCGTCAAAGTCGGGCAGCGCTTCAAGAAGGGCGATGTCCTTGCCGACGGATGCTCAACAGAGAACGGCGAGCTCGCGCTCGGAAGAAACGTCCTCGTAGCGTTCATGCCGTGGCACGGTTACAACTTCGAAGATGCCGTGATTGTCAGTGAGGATCTTGTCGCGCACGACGCTTTCACGTCTATTCATATCCAGTCGCTTGAGACCAGCGTTAGAGATACGAAGCGCGGCGAAGAAGAACTCACGCGCGATATCCCTAATGTCTCGGAAGAAATGACGAAGGACCTTGACGACAACGGCATGATAAGGGTCGGCGCCGAAGTCGTGGAGAACGATATTCTGGTCGGAAAGATAACGCCGAAAGGCGAAACCGATGTCACGCCTGAGGAAAAACTTCTGCGCGCGATCTTCGGCGACAAGGCCGGTGACGTGAAGGACGCGTCCCTGAAGGCGCCTCCCGGTATGCACGGCGTTGTCATCGACACGAAGTTGTTCTCGAGGAAAAAGAAAGACGCCGAATCGAAGAAGGAAGAAAAGAAGAGACTCGAAGAAATCGAGAAATGGCTTAAGACTGCGAAGGGAGAAGTGCAGGATAAGCTGATAGACAAACTCGCGGGATTACTGGAAGACGAAGTCTCTACTGGCATCCGCGGGAGAGATGGTTCGGTCGTCATCAGAAGCGGGACGTCTCTTAAGAGAGAGACATTTCAGAAGATTGAAGATCTTGAGAGACTCGACTTCAGTGAGCCGTGGGTTGAGAACGCCCGTAAGAACAGGCTCATCGAGCAGATTTACAGAAACTATCACACCAAGATACTTGATCTGGAGGAAGAGGCGCGTCGTGAGCGCAACAAGGCAATCACCGGTGATGAGCTCCCTCCGGGAATAGTCCAGCTCGCAAAAGTTTATGTCGCTTCCAAGCGGAAGCTCCAGGTTGGAGACAAAATGGCGGGCAGACACGGTAACAAGGGTGTCGTCTCAATCGTGGTTCCGAAAGAAGACATGCCGTTCATGCCGGACGGGACATCAGTCGAGATGGTGCTGAACCCACTTGGCGTGCCCTCTCGTATGAACATCGGACAGCTTTACGAGACAGCTCTCGGTTGGGCCGCAAAGAAACTTGGTGTGAAATACGCTTCTCCAATTTTCGACGGAGCGACATGGGAAGAAGTAGCCGACGAGCTCCGAAAGGCCGGACTCGGGGATAACTCGAAGACAGTCCTTTATGATGGTAAGAGCGGCGATGTTTTCTCGAACGAAGTGACTGTCGGATATATGTACATGATGAAGCTCGATCACCTTGTCGAGGATAAGATACACGCCCGCTCCACAGGACAGTACTCGCTGATTACCCAGCAGCCGCTCGGCGGTAAAGCGCAATTCGGCGGACAGAGGTTCGGCGAAATGGAAGTCTGGGCTCTTGAAGCTTACGGCGCGTCGCATATACTGCAGGAAATGCTGACAGTGAAGAGTGACGATGTACCAGGAAGATCGAAGCTGTTTGAGTCCCTGGTTAAGGGTGACAACACGCCGGAGCCCGGAATACCTGAGGCGTTCAGCGTTTTGGTTCGCGAGCTGCAGGGGCTTGGCCTCGAAGTCAAGGTTATGCATGATGGTGAATTCGCGAGAAGTGAAGACAGGAAGTAAGGATTTTGCGAGCCCTGTCCGCAGTTAGCGGGCAGGGCGTGTCATAAAAATTGGAGGTTTCTTTAATGCCTAGCATGGATTTTCGCCGTGATTTGCAACAGACCCGTAAGGTTGTTACGGCTATTCGTATAAGCCTTGCGTCTCCCGATTCGATAATCGATCGCTCGCACGGTGAGGTTACCAAGCCGGAAACGATTAATTATCGCTCGTACCGCCCGGAGAAGGACGGCTTGTTCTGCGAAAAAATATTTGGACCGGTCAGAGACTGGGAGTGCCATTGCGGAAAATATAAAAAGATTAGATACAAAGGGATCGTTTGCGATCGCTGCGGCGTCGAAGTAACTCAGAAGAGCGTACGCCGTGAGCGGATGGGACACATCACGCTTGCCACTCCTGTGGTTCACATTTGGTATCTGAGATCGTTGCCCAGCAAGATCGGAAATCTTCTCGGCATGTCGACGAAAGAGCTCGAGAAGATAGTTTATTATGAATCGTACGTGGTCGTCCAACCAGGCGCTGCGACCGACCTGAAAGAAAAGCAGCTTCTCACGGAAGAAGAATATTACGATCTGCAGGAGAAGTTCCCTCACAATAGCGAGCTCGACGATTCGGATGGCCGAAAGGTTATTGTCAAGATCGGCGGAGAAGCCATCAAGGATATGCTCAAGAGAGTGGAGGTCGATGCCCTTAGCGAAACCTTGCGCACGAACGCTCGAACCGAAAAGTCGGAGCAGAAGAGGATCGATCTTCTCAAGCGGCTCAAGGTAGCAGAGGCATTCCGCACGCGCGAGGGCGATGAATTCATTAACAAGCCTGAATGGATGGTCCTTGAAGTGATTCCGGTTATTCCGCCGGAACTCCGCCCGCTGGTACCTCTAGAAGGTGGACGTTTCGCGACGAGCGATCTCAACGACCTATATCGACGAGTCATTATCAGGAACAACCGCCTGAAGAGACTTATAGATATCAAGGCGCCGGAAGTGATCCTGCGTAACGAGAAGCGTATGCTCCAGGAAGCGGTAGACGCTTTGCTGGATAACAGCAGAAGAATCAGCGCGGTGAACTCTGACAGCCAGCGCGCGCTGAAATCCCTCTCCGATGTCCTTAAGGGAAAACAGGGACGCTTCCGCCAGAACTTACTCGGAAAGAGAGTAGACTACAGCGGCAGGTCCGTTATCGTGGTCGGTCCCGAGCTCAAGCTTCACCAGTGCGGGCTTCCCAAAGATATGGCGGTCGAGCTTTTCAAACCTATGATCATCCGCAAGCTACTCGAGCGCGGCGAAGCTAAAACAGCCAAGACTGCGCGCAGGCTTGTCGACAGAAAGGTAAAGGAAGTCTGGGAAGTTCTCCCGTCGATCGTCGAAGGCAATCCTGTGATGCTAAACCGTGCTCCGACACTTCACAGACTCGGAATTCAGGCGTTCCAGCCCGTGCTGGTTGATGCGAAGGCGATCAGGCTTCACCCACTGGTTTGCACGGCGTTCAATGCGGACTTCGACGGCGATCAGATGGCCGTTCACGTACCGCTTTCTTACGAAGCACAACTCGAAGCAAGAATTCTCATGCTGTCGAGCCATAATTTGCTGTCGCCGGCTCATGGAAAACCGATCGTTCATCCGACTCAAGACATGGTTCTTGGTCTATATTACCTGACCAAGATTCGCAAGGCCAGCGAGCAGTCTGTAAAAACTTTCTCCGATGTCGATGAGATCCGCATGGCGTTGGAAATGAAGGCGATTTCTCATCACGACCCGATCAAATTCAGGGTGATCGGCCGGAAGAAAGACAACGAGAAGGATTGGAAATACTTTTCCATCGACACGACGCCCGGACGCGTGCTCTTCAACCAGATCGTTCCTGACGAACTGAAAGAGGCCGAAGAACGGGAAGTCGAGATAAATGGAAAGAAGGCGATTTATCTTGTCCCGACGATTGTGAATGAAGTTCTTACGAAGAGCAAGATCATATCGACTATTGCGGAATCTTACAAGAAGGCGGGACCGCTGAAAACGGCCAACTTCCTCGATGATTTGAAGGAACTTGGATTCGAGAACGCGACGGCGGCAGGCCTCTCGATCAACGTGAACGACGTAATCATTCCGGACGTGAAGAGGAAGTTTATCGATATCTCCGACCGGGAAGTCAAAGAGATTGAAGCCAGCTACGAAGGTGGATTCATCACAGCCGGCGAACGGTACAACAAGATCATAGACGTTTGGCAGAGAGCGACGAACCTAGTCAGCGACGCGGCATACAAGACTTTGTCCGCATCCAAAGACGGATTCAATTCAATCTGGATGATGTTGGATTCTGGTGCTAGAGGCTCTAAAGACCAGGTGAAGCAGCTGGCGGCGATGCGCGGACTTATGGCCAAGCCGCAAAAGTCGCTCACCGGACAGGTCGGTGACCTTATCGAGAACCCGATCATCGCGAACTTCCGGGAAGGCCTCTCGATACTTGAGTACTTCATATCCACCCACGGAGCGAGGAAGGGATTGGCTGACACGGCCCTGAAGACCGCAGACGCGGGCTACCTCACGAGGAGGCTTGTAGACGTATCCCAGGACGTGGTCATCGCCAGCGACGACTGCGGAACCATTCGCGGTATTTCCGTCAGCGCGATCAAAGACGGCGAACGCGTGCAGGAAACTCTGGTAGAACGTATCCTCGGTCGCGTGGCGCTGTACGACGTGATCGATCCCCTTTCAAACGAAGTTATCGTAAAGGGCGGCGAGGAAATTACAGAAGACCTCGCGGAGAAGATAGCGAACACCGCCATTGACAGTGTCGATATCAGGTCCGTGCTTACTTGCGAGGCTCCTCGCGGTGTTTGCGCGAAGTGCTACGGCAGAAACCTGGCGACAGGGAAGATGGTCGAGATCGGTGACGCAGTTGGAATTATCGCTGCCCAGAGCATCGGCGAGCCAGGCACTCAGCTGACCTTGCGAACATTCCATACCGGCGGAACCGCCAGCGTCGAATCGCAGGAATCCAACGTCATCGCGCCGAGCGACGGCAAGCTGAAATTTGAAAACATGCATCCGCTCGTCGACTACACAAGCAGGACCACGGGCCGCGCGGAGAAGGTGCTTCTCGGCAGGCACGGAGTTATACAGATACTTGATAACGACAACAGGGCGATCAAGAAGATGGATGTCCCTCAGGGCGCGCATCTTCTTCTCGATGAAGGGTCTAGTGTGAAGAAGGGAGACCTTGTTTATCAATGGGATCCTTACAACACGTTGATCCTGACCGAGTTCTCAGGCAAAGTCAAATGGGTGGACCTCAAGAAGGATATCACCTACCGTGAACAGACTGACGAACAGACGGGACAAGTTGAGAAGGTCGTCATCGAGAGTGTCGATAAGAACCTTACCCCATCGCTCGAGATTGCGCATAGTTCCAAGACGAAGCGGACATATAATCTTCCCGTCGGCGCGCACATAGTGGTCGAAGATGGCGAAGAAGTTCAATCAGGCGAGACTCTCGCGAAGAAACCGAAGGAACTCTCTCGCGTTCGCGACGTGACGACAGGTCTTCCTAGAGTGCAGGAGTTATTCGAAGCGCGCGCGCCGCAGGATCCTGCTACCGTCAGCGAAATCGACGGCTACATCGGATTTGGTGGACAATCCAGAGGCACGAAGGAAGTCTTTGTCACGAGCTCTGATGGAGCGGACAAGAAGACTTACAAAGTGTCGCTACGCCAGCATATACTGGTACAGGAGAACGACTTTGTTATCGCAGGCGAACGTCTGACAGACGGCCCGATTGATCCTCATGATATACTGAGAATCAAGGGCCCCGCCGACGTTCAGAAGTATCTTCTGGACGAAATCCAGGAAGTCTACCGTCAGCAAAATGTGACGATCAACGACAAACACATCGAGGTCATAGTAAGGCAGATGTTCCAGAGGGTCCGCGTTGTCGACTCCGGAGACACACCCTTCCTTGAGGGCGATATTGTTGACGTCCACAGGATAAGGGAAGAAAACGCCTCGATAAGCAAGAAGATAGTCGTCACAGGTAAAGGCGATTCGAAGTATAGGGTCGGCCAGCTTGCGGAACGCGCGGTGATAATGGCAAAAAACCGCGACCTACGCAGGTCCAAGAAGAAGCCTATCGAGTACCGCGATGCGATGGCCGCTACGGCGGAAGACGTGCTCCTTGGAATTACCTCGGCGGCGCTCTCGACCGACAGTTTCATATCTGCGGCCTCTTTCCAGGAAACGACCAAGGTTCTTACGGACGCCTCTGTGGAAGGAAAACTCGACGGGCTGATCGGCCTCAAAGAGAACGTGATCATCGGACAGCTTATACCTGCCGGTACCGGCTTGAAGAAGTTCCGCGACCTTATCCTCACGGAAGAGGAAATGCTGGACAAGGAAGCGGAAGAGGGAGAGGCGGTTTCCGAGCAGAAGGTGGCTTCCTGAGTTACACAGAAATCTACGGGGGAGAAAGAAATTTCTCCCCTTTTTCATGGCCGTTTTCCTTGCTTGTTTAGGTTGCGGTACTTATATTTTTATCTCTATGATGAAAGTACGTATTTTGGAGGAACACATTGCCAACGATTAATCAACTGATAAGGCAGGGGAGGAAGAGGATTCTTCTCAAAGGAAAGTCCCCCGCGCTTCAGGGAAACCCACAAAAGCGTGGAGTTTGCACCCGCGTCTACACCACCACACCTAAGAAGCCGAATTCGGCTCTCCGTAAAGTAGCGCGCGTTAGGCTGGTTCATGGAATAGAAGTCACGGCCTATATCCCTGGCGAAGGACACAACCTGCAGGAACACTCTATAGTTTTGATTAGAGGCGGCCGTGTTAAAGATCTTCCTGGCGTGCGTTATCACATCATAAGAGGCACCCTTGATACTGCCGGTGTAACCGATAGGAAACAGGGCAGGTCGAAGTATGGTGCCAAGAAGCCTAAAGCTTCAGCTTAATTCTAACTAAAAGAGTTTATCATGAGGAAAAAGCGCTCTGACAGGCGTCAGGTCACGCCTGACCCTAAGTATAATGACGTGTTCTTGGCGAAATTCGTCAATAACGTCATGGAATCCGGAAAGAAGCATCGCGCACGCAAGATTCTCTACGACGCGTTTGACATAGTTGAGCAGCGCACGAAGCAGAACCCGCTCGATGTTTTCAGGAAGGCCCTCAATAATGTTCAGCCTATTATCGAGGTGCGCCCCCGTAGAGTCGGCGGCGCTACTTACCAGGTGCCGAGCGAAGTTCGGCCTGAGAGAAGTCTCGCTCTCGGAATGCGCTGGCTGATCAGGTATGCGAGAGAGCGTAAAGATAAATCGATGTCATTGAAGCTCGCAGCTGAGATCATTGCTGCAGCTAACGGTGAAGGTAATGCAATAAAGAAGCGTGAAGACACTCACAAGATGGCTGAAGCTAACAAAGCCTTCGCGCACTATAGATGGTAAAGAAGACTGGAAGGTTATAGATAGAAGATGGCTAGAGAGTATCCGCTAGAACGAACACGCAATATCGGCATCATGGCGCATATCGATGCCGGTAAGACTACAACGACTGAACGGATCCTGTTCTATACAGGCAAGACGCATCGTATCGGCGAAGTTCACGACGGCGCGGCAACGATGGATTTTATGGAGCAAGAGAAAGAGCGCGGTATTACAATCACCTCCGCGGCAACGACCTGCTTCTGGAGAGACAACAGGATCAATATAATCGATACCCCGGGCCACGTCGACTTCACTATAGAGGTCGAGCGTTCGCTTCGCGTGCTTGATGGAGCGATCGCGCTCTTTTGCGCGGTCGGCGGTGTCGAACCTCAGTCGGAAACCGTATGGCGACAGGCGGATAAGTATGGCGTTCCCCGAATAGCGTTTGTTAATAAGATGGATCGAGTCGGCGCGGATTTCTTCAACGTCCTCCAGATGATGCATGACAGGTTAAAGGCCAACGCGGTCCCCATTCAGTTGCCGATCGGTCAGGGCGACTTGTTCGCCGGAATTGTGGACCTCATCAAGATGAAGGCCGTCATGTATAGCGAGACCAATCTCGGCACGACTTGGGAAGAGTACGAAATCCCGCATGACCTTCAAAAGATCGCGCAGGAATACAGGACTAAGTTGCTCGAGGCGGTTTCGGATATCGATGACACTCTTCTAGTAAAGTATCTCGATGGGAAGGAAATTTCCGAGCAGGAGATTATCTCCACGATCAGAAAAGCGACCATCGAGCTTAAAATAGTTCCGGTAGCGTGCGGAACGGCTTTCAAGAATAAGGGCGTTCAGCGCCTTCTTGACTGCGTCGTCGATTTTCTCCCTTCGCCTATCGATGTCGGCAGCACGAAGGGGCATGACATGAGCGGCAACCAGATTGAACGCAAGCCTGCTGATGAAGAAAAGTTTTCGGCTCTGGCTTTCAAGATCATGACCGATCCGTACGTCGGCAAGCTGACGTTCTTCAGGGTGTACAGTGGTACTCTTTCCGGTGGCTCTTACGTTTATAACTCCATTACAGGCAGGAAGGAACGTATCGGTCGTGTGCTAAGAATGCACGCAAACCACCGAGAGGATATCGATACAGCCTACACCGGCGACATCGTTGCCGCCGTCGGTTTGAAGTATACGAAGACGGGCGATACGCTTTGCGACGAGTCCGCCCCGATCGTTCTAGAGAAAATGGAATTCCCGGAGCCGGTTATCCAGGTTGCCATCGAGCCGAAGACGAAGGCCGATCAGGAAAAGCTTGGCGACTCGCTCGTAAAGTTGACCGAAGAGGATCCCACGTTCCGTATGTCTACCAATGAAGAAACCGGTCAGACGATTATCAGCGGAATGGGCGAGCTTCACCTCGAAATCATCGTTGATAGATTGAAGAGGGAATTCAAGGTGGAGGCGAATGTCGGTCGGCCTCAGGTGGCCTACAAAGAGACCATCAAGAAGAAGGTCACGCAGGAAGGAAAGTTTATCAGACAGTCGGGCGGACGCGGTCAGTATGGTCACGTCTGGCTGGAAATCGAACCCAACGAAAAAGGTAAGGGTTATGAGTTCACGAACGCCATCGTCGGCGGAGTTATTCCCAAGGAATACATCCCCGCGGTGTCGGATGGTATCGAGGAAGCTCTTCAGAGCGGAGTGCTGGCCGGATACCCGGTCGTGGATGTAAAAGTGAAATTGTTTGACGGTTCTTATCACGATGTTGATTCGAGCGAAATGGCCTTTAAGATCGCCGGCAGCATGGGATTCAAAGATGGCGCGAAGAAGGCTGACCCGGCGTTGCTCGAACCCATTATGGACGTCGAAGTCGTGACACCCGAAGAGTATCTTGGAGACGTGATGGGCGATCTTAATTCCCGACGAGGTCGAATCGAAGGTATAGGTTCGAGAAGGGACGCTCAAGTCGTTAGGGCGATGGTACCTCTTTCCGAGATGTTCGGATATGCCACGTCGCTCCGTTCCATGACGCAGGGACGCGCGATTTTCACTATGCAGTTCTCTCACTATGATGAAATGCCGCGCAGCATTGCGGACCAGGTCATAGAAAAAGTACGCGGCA
>JAJYRM010000034.1 GCA_021794075.1 Bacteroidota bacterium
CCAGACGCCTTCCAATTTTTCCTGCGGCAAGCCTTGCAACCGAATGGATGTTGAGCGCATGGGAAAGACTTCGCCGCTCGATAAGCGGGTGTCCCGAAAACCGAGCAAGTGACTCGAACTCGTCGACGGAGACGGGATCGACGACATATGCCGGGCATCGATTTTCAAAGGCGATTGCAAACGCTATCGCGCAACCGAGGTTTGACGCATGTTCACCCTGTAAATTCGCGCGCGCGTCAGCTATCATCCTCTCGTTGACAAGATATGTCCCGCCCGCGACAGGGCGAAGCAATCCGCCAATACCGACTACCACCGATGGCGTTACGGCGCGAGTGCTTAACCAGCTTCGGGCAATCTCAGTTCGATGTTCAAGCTGCCCCCAAATATTGTTGAACTTCTCAAGCTCCGAAGCCGTATGGCGATAAGCAAAAGACGCCACTTCTTCGCTTTCCAAATAGAGAGCTAGCTTCGAAGAAGTGGAACCGGTATTTACGACAAAAATCGTCTGCTGGCTTTCGTTTCCATCCATTGGCGATTACTCCGCAAGGCGTAAGACATAACAATTTCCTGAGCGCAGAGGATGCATTCTCTCACGCGGATACTGCTTCACAATTTCGACTGTATATCCTAAAAAGAAGTCGTTACGTTGATGCGGTGGAGGCCGCCGATCCTCGCTCCCCACGAAGAATAGGAGTAGTCGAACGCGTAACCTAGGAACTTGACGCCGACACCGAATGACAGTCCCTCGATGCCCGAGTTGAGACCGATCTTCATTTGCTGGTGTTCGAGGTTGTTGTATCCGATGAGCACATGGAAATTCTTCGAGAGGAGAAATTCACCTCCGATAACGAAGGAGCGCAACTTCTCCGGTAGACTTAGAGTCGGATCGCCAAGTCTTTGGAGCGCGACATTAAGGATCAACGGGAGATGCTCGAGCTGCTTCGTCACCCCAATGCGAAAATCGAACGGAAGCGGCTCTTTGATTCCGTCGTACGTGCTTATCTGCTGTCCCGCGTTCACTACTGAAACACCGACACCGAGAAGCTCGTCCGGGAAATTATAGTAAAGACCGGCGTCGATGGCTACGGCCGATGAATTGTAGGACGCGATCGAGGAGTATATACCCTTGAGGTTTATTCCGTAGCTGAAATTCTTGCCAAGATAGTTCGCGTAGTTTAGCGTGAGCACCGCGTCACCTGCGCCAAAGGTTCCTATCTGGTTGCCAGCCTGGTCGGTCTCGGCAAAGGATCCGTAATCAAGATATCCTATCCCCACTCCGAAGTATCCTTCCTTCGGTATCTGAAACGTGGAGAAGACGTACCCTCCGTTTATATCGAGGACGTGTTTGAGAAAACCGAACGTGACGGCGCGGTTACCGGACGCTACCGAGAGTGCCGGGTTGTAATAGAAGGCGCTCGGATCGTCTATTCTCGCGAGAGCGCTCCCTGAAAGAGCCGCTTCTTTGGCACTCACATCCAGGTTGAGGAATTGATAGGCGCTCTGACCGAACGCAGAACCCGTGACAAGGAGTATCGCCGCGAAACAAAGGGATTTCATTTTGAGAATGTACCGGCGGCGATCCGATTTTTCAAGACCACCTATATATATTATATTCTCTGACGAGTTTATGAAAACCATCTCTATCGATAAATCCCGAATACAAAGGATACTCGTCATAAAACCCCGCGCTATCGGGGATGTACTCCTTTCCACAGCCGTTCTGCCGGATATCAGAAGCCAATTCCCTGGCGCGCGGATAGACTTTCTAGTCGAATCGTTCGCCTCTCCCGTTCTTCATGGCAACCCTTTCGTAGACAATGTCATCACTTATGACACGCACGTTGATTCTTCGATCTCGATAATTACGGGAGTCCGAAGGAAGCACTACGATTTGGTCATAGACCTCTTCGCGAACCCGCGAACGGCAGTAATCGCTCTCCTGAGTGGCGCTCGTTATCGTGTCGGCTTCCCTTTTAAATGGAGAAGGATTGCCTACAACATCGTTGTAACGCCAAGGAGCGGCGACGTTCACAATGTAGAATTCAATCTCGACGCTCTCAGAAGACTTGGTATCGAAGTGACTTCGACGGCGCCGTCATTTTATCTGGATGAAGAGTCTCGGAAATTTGCCCAGTCTTTTCTTGACGACAACGATTTGCCGGCAGGAGAGTTCTTCACGATAAACATCGGCGGAGGATGGGAAATAAAGAGATGGCCGGTGGAGAAGTTCATAGAGTTGTCTTCGA
Source organism: Bacteroidota bacterium (assembly GCA_021794075.1). Lineage (GTDB taxonomy): Bacteria > Bacteroidota > Ignavibacteria > Kryptoniales > JAKASW01 > JAKASW01. Next base: position 2,247 of record JAJYRM010000034.1, read on the forward strand.
TGATCAGCCACAGTCTTAAGCGAAGGGTTGTGGTGCTTTACGGCCCTTCTGAAGAGGCGGACGCAGCAAGAATTTCAACGGCATCGAAGGGAGTTCTGGCTCCGCAGACGTCACTCAAACAGATGGGAGCGATTCTGTCACTTTCAAAACTCCTGATCACGAACGATTCCGGCCCGATGCACATTGCGGCGGCTCTTCGTGTACCCACCCTGGCAATCTTCGGACCAACCAGTCCGCGTCTTCAGGGACCTTACGGGAACATCTCGGAAATAGTCCGAAATGAAAGGCTGGATTGTCTCGAATGCAATCTCACCAAATGTCCGATCGGGAACCCGTGCATGAAGGAGCTGGACGCTGTCACGGCATTCGAACATCTGCAGAGTCTCATTAGAAAGATTGGCAACGCACAGGAGTCAAGCGCTACAGGCTCCATGCGCGCTGAGCAAAAACATAATGTTGCGTTATGATTCGCTCTAATCCAAATCGCGCCACAACTGTGATGCGTAATAGACTATTTGATCGACATGAAATTGTCCGATTGAAATCCCCGAGGATTGCCGATTAGAATGAAGACGTTCAATATTGAAATACCCGACTGCAAAAGGTTCGGCGGTTATAAGCCATGCTTCCCTTACAAGACTTGTTATGAGGGGTGCGCGCGTCCGGACAAGCCGTTCGGGACGAAGATACTGATAATCAATCTCGACGCCATGGGTGACGTACTCATGACGACGGCCCAGCTAGCAGCAGTCAAAAGGAAGTACCCGGAGAGCTATATAGCATGGATCACACTCAGGTCGGCTACTCCCCTGCTTGCAGGCAATCCGTTCATTGACGACGTCTTCGCTTGGGACGCGGAGAGCTTTCTCATACTTGAGCAGATGAAATTCGATCTCGTGCTCAATGCCGACAAATCGAGGAGGTCCGCCGCACTCGCGATGAAGCTAGGCGCTAAGGAGAAGCTCGGATTTGGGCTCAACGCCAACGGCCAGATCATCCCTCTCAATGAGGAAGCCGTTTATAATTACAAACTCGGCGTGGACGACTACCTGAAATTTAGAATCAACAAACGCACCGGGCAGGATATTCTCGCCGAGACTTTCAGGCTCCCCTACAAGCGCGATGAGTACGTTCTCCAGTTGAGCGAAGAAGAGACGTCGGCAACTGCCGCCTACCGGGGATCAAAAGGCATCGGGAAGACCGATACTGTGATCGGCTTCAATACCGGCTGCTCGAATCTCTACCCAAATAAGAAAATGACGATCGAACAGCACCTTGAACTAATCGAGAAGTTCTCGGCGCACGGAAACATAAAGATGCTCCTCCTCGGCGGCCGGGAAGATACCGAACGAAATCAGAAGATCTATGACACGGCAACCGAACGTAATCCCGGGTTACTGACTAGGCTTTTTAATACTCCCACCGAAGGAGGACTCAGGCAGGGAATGATTTATGAAAATGCCGCCGACATCGTGATCACCGGCGACAGCTATGGGATGCACCTGGCCATCGCCCTGAGGAAATATGTGCTGGTTTGGTTCGGCGTGAGCTGCTGGAGCGAGATCGATCTCTACGAAAGGGGGAGAAAATTCATCCCTTTAACAAATAGAACTGCCGAAGAGGTACTCTTTTGCTCGCCATGCTGGAGGAAGAAATGTCCTTACGAGCTAGAGTGCTTGAAGTTGATTGACATCAGCGGGATATACGATAGCGTAATGGAACAGATTAAGAATAGATAGCGACTGAGCCACATTCTGAGGCGGGAAGGTAATCGTATACTTATGCATGCATTCACCGAATGTGAGACTTACTTAAGCAGCATCATCTTGCGTTCAATACTTCTTCCCCCCGCAACGAGCCTGTAGAAATACACGCCGCTCGCTAACCCACTTCCGTTTAACTTCACCTCATAGTTTCCAGGTTGTTCTACCTTATCGACAAGCGTCGCGATTCTCTGCCCCAAGACATCATACACTTTAAGTGTTACCAATCCGAGATCCGCAATTTGATATCCGATATTCGTCGTCGGATTGAACGGGTTAGGGTAATTCTGAGAAAGGAAGAACCGATTTGGATAGGATTTCTTGGGCGGACGGATGGCGGTCAGCATTCTAGCGATGACCGTGTCAGGGCCCAGCAAAACGTCCTGGCCATTTAATGAAGCCGTCACGCTGTAATTGGTGGTGTTCACAAGGATGGCCCCTGACGGACCGGTGGCGACTACCACACCCGTCGGTTCATTATTCTGAATGACCGCGCGCTCACTCAGAATCGGCAATGCTTTGAGGAGTAATTTGGCGAGGAGAGTCGGCTGGCCGCCACCGGCAATTTCGGTTGAGGTCCACAGGCCTTCGTCCGGCCAGCCCGTCTGTTCCTGAGGCTGCCATTGCATCCCAACGCTTGCGCCGCTGCCGTTCATGAGTACTAGTGTTGCTACCCTCGCCGCCGCGGCCTGATCGTCGTTCCATCCGCTGTCGGGTTGAATGTGAGACTCCATCCACCAGATCGGCAGGTTGGTCCGTGCCCTGATCCATTCATCGACGGCATAATACTTCTCACTTGCCGTAAGGGGATCGCTAAGGCTGACACTATCGGATGAGGCTATATCGGTCTTACCGTCGATGGCGACGAAATCGGCTCCCACCTTATGATTGAGCCAGTAAGAAAGGGCCGCCTGCGCAAAGGCGTCTATATATCCCCACGCGCCATGAAGCGCTCCGTTAGCCGTGTCCGGATGCGGCGACACATACGAAGACATCGTAGCGTAAGGTCCCCCTACCATCGCGTCTGGTCTGACCGCCTTTATGGAATCGTATACGTCGTTGTACATTTGAGTATAGTTTACCGCGTCGAAGCTCTCGGTATTTCTATTAAAGAAGCCTCTCATCTCGCTCCAGACCACGAAGTACTTTACATCGGGAAAACATTTTGCTATATGCGCCGCGAGAGACGCGAAGTCCGTGTAGTGGTCCGGGCAGGGCGCCGCTCCAAATGTCGGCACAGGATAATCATAACTGTTTGTGTCGGGATTCGTGCAACCAGTGTACATCCACGACGGAGCCTGGACGAGAGTTATGACAGGGATGCCGCCAGCATTAAGGATCATGCGAATCCTCGGCCCGATGCTCGAAGTGTCGAAAGCGCCCGGCGACGGCTCAGGATTGTCTTGGGCACCGAAGCCGTCAATGGACTGATCCATCATGGTACCGGAAAAGCCACCCAATACTTTAAGCGCTGACTGCACCGCTGCGGGATAATTGCTTTTCGCGTCCGTATCTTGGGACGGGGGATCCGGTTCCTGTGTACTGAAGTCAAAGCCATAAATGAAACCCGTTGTATCGGAAGCGGTGACCCGACGACGAATGGGTCGTGAAGAAGCTAATGTCCGGTATGGTACTGCCGTGGCGAGTAAAATCGATAGGGAAAGTGCAAGCCAATCGTGGGATCTTAAATTTTTGGTGCTTCTCACGCGTATCTCCCTTTCATAGTCAGGGCGCCGGTGGCCTATGCGCCTCTAGACTTTCACCAATGTCATCACGTTCTCGATATGGTAGGTCTGCGGGAACATGTCGACGGGTTGTGAATGGATGGGCGCATATCCATGGGACACAATTTCCTTGACATCCCTTGCCTGAGTCATAGGATTGCAACTGACGTAGACAATCTTTCTTGCCCCCAGGAGATGGAGGTTCGAGGCAATCTTGGGATGAAGACCGCTGCGGGGCGGGTCGAGGAGTATCAAGTCAGGCTTCGGGATATCAAGCCGGTCGAAGTTGCCCACGATGTCTGTTCCTTTGAAAAGATCCAGAAGATCGGTCTGGTGGAAGCTTACGTTGCCAACATCGTTCAGGGCCGCGTTATCGCCCGAATCTTTCACGGCCGAAGGAACTAGCTCAAATCCATAAACATGACCGGCGAACTCCGACATGTAAATCGATATGCTCCCTGTGCCGCTGTACATATCATAGATGACGTCGTGCTTCTCTCCGATTCCCCTGAGTGCGGCATCGTAAAGCAGTTCGGCCTGTTTCGTGTTTGTCTGAAAGAAAGATAGGGGTGAGATCTTAAACTTATACTTACCGAGCTTCTCGGTTATGTAACCTTCGCCGAAGTGAATTTTGTCAACGTCGCCTGTCGCGACCTGTGACCTGGTCGTGTTGACTATGGAAGCGAACGTGGAGACGAATGAAAGGTCTGCGTGAAGCTTAGCCGCCAGTCTTCCGATCGATGGTTCGCTGTTCAAGACAACTAGATTCACCATATACTCGCCGGTATATAATGACTTTCGAATTGTCAGGAACCTCAGAAGCCCGGCGTGCGACTTCGATTCATAGAGAGTAAGTCCAAGCTCCCTTCTAAGCTCAGATTCCGGATCGATGGCTTTCCTGAACCAATTGACTATCGCATTCACGTTATCGTCTGCAAGATAACAATGAAGTATGTCGAGGGTCTTGTCATACCTTCCCGGGGCGTGGAAGCCGAGGGCAACGGTGACCGGATCGTTTTCGTGGATCCAATACGGACGATCCGAGAATGTCATCTCGATCTTGTTCCGGTAGCCGTAAATTTCATTTGCGCCTATTATATCTTCGACATTAAGTTTCAGGCCGCCGGTGCGCTCGAGCGCGTCCACGACGTGCTGACGCTTGTATCGCAGTTGCTCAGAATATTCCAGATGCTGCCATCTGCAGCCCCCGCACACGCCGAAATACGAACAGGGAGCTTCTACGCGGTTCGGCGAACTCGAGATTACTTCGATAAGTTTCGCTTCGGCGTAATCTTTCTTCTTCTTGTATATCTTCGCACGGACTACGTCACCGGGCACACCGCCTTCAACAAATACCACGAATCCGTCGACTCGCGCGATAGACTTCCCCTCGAACGCCACCGAGTCGATGGTCAATTCTAATACTTCATCCCTGGATATCATTAGTTCACGCTGCCCTAGATTACTTTCTAAATGATTCTTGTACCATTTTCTATCTATTTAAAAATCGCTTTCTCCTTCAAAATCGCTCGCCATGCGGCGATAAACCCTTCAAGCGACTATTACGCCGAATATGTCCATGACATTCGTGTCTGTCGGACCCGTCTCGATCAATCCACTGTACTTCGCGAAGAACGAATTGGAATCGTTCCTCCGAAGATAATCTTCAACCGCGCGCTGCTTGTCGGAAATTCCGTCCAGCGTTTTGACGGAACCAAAAGCTCCGGCGGCGTCGCTGTTACCATCTTTCCCGTCGGTCCCAAATGAAAAAAAGGTAGATCGATCGAGCCTTGTTCCATTCATTTCCAAATCCAACGCCTGCGCGAGCGCGGATAGCACGAGGTGCTGGTTCCTCCCTCCCCTTCCTGCACCGCTAACCTTCACCGTCGTCTCACCGCCGATCAGTACGATAGCCGGGGTCGGAACGGGCAGCTCATCTTTTTCTATCGATCTCGCAATAGACACAACCGCCTTCGCCGCCTCGTCTGCGATGCCTTCCCAGAATCTAGTTAGCACAATGGGATTTAGGCCATCCTCTACGCACGTCTTTCTTGCGGCATCGAGAGCATTACGGTTCGACGCAATCACTTTAGCTGTGCACTCACTCGGTAAGGGTTCGCAGCGAATCTTCTCTTCCCTTCGAAGAGCAGCGGGCACAGCTTTGGGCATGCGGTCAACAAGACCGCTCTCTTCGAGGAATCTCAATACATCGCCTGGGGTCGACTCGTCTGTAACTGTCGGCCCGCTGGCAATGGAGGCGAGATCATCTCCAACAACATCCGAAATAATCAGCGAGAGCTTTTTCTTACCCGGCGCTGCAGCGGATAATTTGCCTCCGCCAAGACGTGACAAATGCCGCCTGACAAGATTTACCTTCTCGATAGGCACACCATTTTCAAAAAGGAGCTTCATCACAGAGTTCGCGTCGGAGAGGCTGACGCCTTCAACCGGAACAAATACCGACGCGCTCCCGCCGCCTGATATCAGGAAAATGATGAGGTCGTCCGGATAAGCGCTCGCGACGAGATCGAGAGCCGCCCTCCCGGCACGAACGCTTTCTTCGTCCGGGATCGGATGACCTGTCTCGTAAAACTCAAAGCCGTCGACGCCAATGTGCTTTTTGACAGACGAAGCGATGATGCCGCTAACGCGGCCCCCCAATTCTTTTCTTACTTCGTGCGCCATCGCTTCGGCGGATTTACCTATGGCCACGCAACGAACACCCGATCCAGATATTAGATCTACACGACTTCCGAAAGCGTTAAGAGTGCCGGAAACAAGCTGAAAGCCGTCCTTGAAAAGAGACGAAGGTCTCGCTGCGTCGACGGCGCGTTCGACAACCCTGCGGATGAGCGCTTCGACCGGGGCGTCTTTCCTGGATTTCATTTGCTGGAGATCTTAAGTAGGCCAATCCTGCCACTATATGATTCGATATCTTTGACCGGATTATGAGAAGTTGAAAAGATGTACAATGGATACAGCCGATTGAAAATTTTCATCGCGAGTGCCAGCAGCTTGGTTGACAAGATAACAGGGTCTGATTTATCCAACTCCTTTCCGAAGATGAGATAGTCGACTCCGTTGAACTTGGCCATGTCTCGCCTCGCATTGAACTTCTCAGCTATCGGCTGAGTCCCGCTGTGAAGTTCATAAGCGGAAAACTCACTGTTTATCTTGAAGCGTTTACACGCGTCCAGAAAATTCGCTCCATAGTTGGCGAGGTTTTCTTCGAACCGCCTGTGCCCATCGTTTTTTTCGTTGTTGACGAAGGAACCGAGTTCGATGCCGTTTCGGTCCAGATACAGAAAAAGCTCTGAACCCCACTTCGTTTTGCCGAACCTGATGAGAAAGAAATCCTTGTATGGTTTCTTCGCGAACCGCATATCCCGATTAAGTCTTACCAGAGTCCGGTTAAACTTCGGTTCCGTGTCAAAAGTTGGATCGATAAACTTAATGAAGGGCCCAATCGAGTTCACGAACGCGCGCGCTGGTTGCATGAGATACTCTTCGTATTCATCTCTGTGCGAACGGAACCACGTCACGGAGTTGTGTTTGTACAGCTCAGCGAAAAACGTGAAGGTCTCCTTCCGAAAACCTTCGAAATCAGGCTGGGGGACGACCGGAGCTGATTCTCCTATTCTGCTCCCTGCCGACGGTATGGATCGTTTCATTTCCTGAGTTTGTCCGCGAGGTAGGATGAAATCTGCGATGACGTCACACGCTCCTGCTGCATTGAGTCTCTTTCTCGCACGGTCACTGTCTGGTCTTGTAGGGTTTGCGAGTCGACCGTTACGCAGAAAGGCGTTCCCACCTCATCCTGCCTCCTGTATCTTCTACCAACCGCACCGCTGTCGTCATAGAAGACACGGTATTGGAAGCGGAGGTCGTCTTCAATCTTGTGCGCGATATCCTGCATTCCGTCTCGATTCACGAGAGGAAGTATTGCAGCCTTCACAGGCGCGAGACGCGGATGGAGTTTCAACACAACGCGAGTCTCGACTTTTCCGTCCGCGGTCGGGGCTTCTTCTTCACGATAAGATCCCGTCAGGAAAGCCATGAAGGAACGGCTGGCACCAGAGGAAGTCTCGATGACAAACGGTGTGAACTTCTCCTTGCTCTCTTCATCGAAATACTTCATCGCTTTTCCGGAATACTCTTCATGTCTTGACAGGTCGTAGTTGGTCCGGTTATGAACCCCTTCTATCTCGCCCCATCCGAACGGGAAGAGGAACTCAATGTCATACGCGTCCTTGGCATAGTGCGCGAGCTTCTCCTTGGGATGTTGATGCCACCTCAGCTGTTCCTTCGACATGCCGAGACCGATGTACCAGTTCATCCGTTCGCCTCGCCAGTATTCAAACCACTCGTCGTCGCTTCCCGGCTTGACGAAGAACTGCATTTCCATCTGCTCGAACTCTCTGGTGCGGAACAGGAAGTTCTTAGTGTTGATCTCGTTTCGGAAGGCCTTCCCTATCTGCGCAATCCCGAAAGGAAGTTTCTGCCGCGACGAGGCGAGAACATTTTGGAAATTAACGAATATTCCCTGAGCCGTTTCGGGACGGAGGAAAACCGCCGCCGAAGAGTCCTCAACGGGCCCCACAAATGTCTTGAACATTAGGTTGAATTTCCTCGCCTCGGTGAAAGTCCCTTTGTTACCGCAGTTCGGACATGAAATCATAGGCACAAGCTTCGCCGCCTGCTGGTCGGACTCGAGAAGCTTTGAGAACTCTTCAAGTATGAATTCGTCTTTCTGCTGGCCTCCAAACTTTTCGGGGTCCAATTCACGCAGAAGCTCCTTCTTCTTCTTCAGTGAAAGCTCGTCCAGCAGTACGTCTACCCTGTACCTCGCCTTGCACTGTTTGCAATCGACCATCGGGTCAGTGAAGTTTTCGACATGGCCTGAAGCTTCCCAGACTCTCGGGTGCATGAGTATCGAAGCATCCACCCCCTCGATATTGTCGCGTAGCGTCATCGCTCGCCACCATTCGTCCTTTATATTTCTCAGGAGTTCGACACCCATGGGACCATAATCCCAGCAGCCGTTCAAACCGCCGTATATTTCGCTCGACTGAAAAACATAGCCCCGCCTTTTAGCGAGTGATACAATTTTATCAAGTGTTACTTCGTTCTTGCCAGGTAATGCCATCTCGGATTCACTTTTTTAGTCAATATATGAAATGGGGCCGAATTGACAAAGATAGCGAGGATGGAGCGTCGGGTTATTTTGGATAAACCTTGCTCATAAACATCGCAATATGATCCGGAGGATCCCACGCCCTAAAAGCGATTAGGTATAAAGGCAAATGTCCCCGGCCGGCTGCCCGAAATTGGCACAAATCGAAAAGAGGAATTGGAGCATTGCAAGGATTGCCTACAAGATTAATCGCGCGATGAGCCGAGTTCTTCATTCTTGGATGAAAGCAGCCCGCCACGAAGAGCAGGATCCGGTAAGACTTTCCCAGACTTGCGGGCCCTCTTTGGCGATTTGAGGCCGCAATTAAGCAAGCCCAATTCAACTCCAGCATGGTGTCGGGGCCTCCGGTGGTTGCGCGCGCCGATTAAAAAACTTTCTTTGCCGTCTTGACTTTGAAAGGTAATATTTAGCATTTTTATACGCAGTCGGGCGACGGCTGAAACTTCGGATGGTAAAAATGGGTAAGCGCCCGCATTGCCGTCATTAAATTGAAAGGTACAATGGAGCCAGAGGAAAAAACGGTAGCTCAAAATCGGCGTGCACGATTTGAGTATCAGATTGTGGAAACTACCGAGGCCGGCATTGTTCTGAAAGGAAGCGAAGTTAAGTCTGTCCGCCAGGGGAAGGTCGACATCAGCGATTGTTTTGCGTCCGTAAAGGACGGCGAGATTTGGCTGCACAATATGCATGTGGCAGCGTACCAGAATGCCGGGCCGTTCAACCACAACCCTCGAAGAACCAGAAAACTCCTACTTCACCGGCGTGAAATCAGGAAGCTTATTGGAAAGATCAGACAAAAAGGGTTGTCACTTGTTCCCATCCGGATTTATTGGAAGCACGGCCTCGCAAAAGTTGAACTTGCGGTCGCAAAAGGAAAACGTGCTTATGATAAGCGAGAGACCATCAAGCAGCGCGACCAGGAACGCGAGTACCGCCAGCGCGATTCAGACAATTGACAATCAAATGCACACCCACCACACAATCCAGGAGAGAGATAGCTAGGGTTGTTTCCAACACTTAACGAGCAACTGGACCACATCAAGCGGGGCACCGCAGAGATCATACCGGAAGAAGAGCTAGCCCAGAAAATTGAGAGATCAATCAAAGAGAAGACTCCTCTCAAGGTGAAACTGGGGTGCGATCCAAGCCGCCCCGACCTACACCTGGGGCATTCCGTAGTACTCAGAAAGCTCAGACAATTTCAGGACCTCGGACATACGGCTATATTGATAGTCGGTGATTTCACCGGGATGATCGGCGACCCTTCCGGCCGAAACAAGGCGAGGCCGTCGATGACACTCGACGAAACGCGGCGTAACGGTGAAACTTATTTCAAACAGGCCTCGAAGATTCTTTCCCAAGAGAGACTTCAGATTGTCCATAATTCCGATTGGCTCGGAAAAATGACATTTGAGGATGTCATTAAGCTTGCCAGCAAATATACTGTGGCGAGAATGCTCGAGAGGGACGATTTTGAGAAGCGCTTCCGCACGCAGGAACCTATAAGTGTGCATGAATTCCTCTACCCTCTCGCGCAGGCAATGGATTCAGTCGCGATAAAGGCAGACATCGAACTGGGCGGAACCGACCAGAAGTTTAACCTGCTCGTAGGAAGAGACATCCAGAGAGAATTCGGTTTGGAACCTCAGGTTACTCTGACGATGCCCATTCTAGTCGGAACAGACGGTGTCGAGAAGATGTCCAAGTCGCTGGGTAATTATATAGCCATCACCGACACGCCGGACGAGATGTATGGCAAGACACTCTCAATTCCAGACCGGCTCATTTATGATTACTTCTTGCTGACCACCAATATTCCTGATTCAGAACTAGCACGCATAAAGGGCGAGCTTGATTCCGGAACGGTAAATCCCCGTGATTTGAAGAGACGGTTGGCAAGAGAGATAGTATCACTTTACCACAGCCGCGACTCTGCCGCGCAGGCTGAAGAAAATTTCGACAGGGTGTTCATACGAAAGGAAGTGCCCGACGAGATTCAGGAAGTCGTCTTGCCGAACGACGGTGGCAGCTACAATGTTTTCCAACTCCTGGTAAAACTAGGCGCGGCAAAATCGAATGGCGAGGCCCGACGCCTCGTCATGCAGGGCGGCGTCATGATCGACGGGACTAAAATCTCCGATCCAAACGCCGAGACCAATCCTGATACTCCGTTCATTCTTAAAGTTGGAAAACGCAAATTCTACAAGATCAGACGTTGAAAAAGGAGATGTGAAATTGTATGTCCCGACAAAGATATTCTTTACAAAAGGGGTAGGCAGGCACCGCGATTACCTTCAATCGTTCGAGCTGGCCCTTCGTGACGCGAAAATAGAGAAATGCAACCTGGTCACCGTATCCAGCATTTTTCCTGCCGGCTGCAAACGCATCCCGCTCGATGACGGCATAAAGCTCCTCCAGCCCGGCCAGATTACTTTCTGCGTGATGGCAAGGAACTCTACGAACGAGCCAAACAGGCTTGTCGCGGCCTCGATCGGCGTTGCAACTCCAAATGAAACTTCCCAGTACGGTTACCTTTCGGAACACCACCCATTCGGCGAGACGGACGAAAAAGCGGGTGAGTACGCGGAAGATCTCGCCGCGACCATGCTTGCAACAACTCTTGGCATCGAATTCGATCCGAACGCGGACTGGGATGAACGCGAGAAAGTCTACAAGATGAGCGGAAAGATAGTTAGAAGCTTCAACATCACTCAATCCGCAGAAGGCGACAAGCGCGGCATCTGGACTACAGTAGTGGCCGCAGGTATACTCCTTCCCTAATACTTTTAGAAGTCATCAAGAAGCCAGAAATGCGAAGCCCCATCCAAAGGACGGGGCTTTTTCGTTAACACTATGTGAAATCGGCGGCGGGAGAGTCAGTCGAAGTCTAACTTATCGAGTTAAGCGCCTCCGCGCCGGAGACAACCTCGAGGAGTTCTTTGGTGATCGCGGCTTGACGGGCTTTGTTATACTGAAGCGAAAGCGCAGAAATGAGTTCCGACGCATTTTCGCTGGCATTATCCATGGCTGCCATTCGCGCGCCTTCGCCGGCGGCGTTGCTCTCCAGGAGTATTCTCCACAATTGAAACTCCAGGTACTTGGGGATCAGCGCCTCAATTATGGAAGTCTTGCTCGGCTCGTATATATACTGTACCTCGACGTGTTTGGCATACTTCCCTTGCTTTCGCTCGGGCTCCTTAGCCTTGAGAGAGTCTTTGTGAATCGGAAGGAACCGGTCTACGACCAAGCGCTGTTGAATGACGCTCTTGAACTCGTTGTAAATCACGTCGACCCTGTCGAACTTCCCCTTTAAATAGCCATTCACAACTTCCGCCGCAAGGTTTTTAGCCGTCGTGAATTGCAAATCATGAAAAACGCCGGAGTAATTGCCCGCGACCGGGTAGTTTCTCTTGGCGAAGTAGTCGTTCGATTTTTTTCCAACCGTAAAGAGACTCACGCGCCCGAGAGCGTATGAGTCCGCATAGTTGTTCTGGATATGCTGAACTGTGGCTTTTATGATATTTGAATTGAATGCGCCACAGAATCCGCGGTCTGCAGACACCACGATAATTGCGACACCTTTAACCGGCCTTTCCATAAGCAAGGGATTTTCATCCAGGTCCATACCGCTGGTAAGGTGATTCATGAGCTCGCTCAGTTTTCGCGAATAGGGTCTGGCCGAGAGGAGCGCACCTTGCGCCCGGCGGAGTTTAGCCGCCGCGACCATCTTCATGGCCTTGGTTATTTTCTCCGTGCTTTTGACGCCGCCGATGCGCCCTCTAATTTCGCGAAGTGTCGCCACGTGTTACTCCTTGATAGATGCCTTAAAAGATGAAACGAACTCCCTCGTGATGTCGTGGAGCCTCTTGTCCGTCTCTGCGTCGATATCTTTGATGTCCGCAATCTTGTTCAGAAGATCCTGATGTTTCAACTCCATCATTTCAAGATATTCCGACTCGAATCTACGAATGCTTTCCGCGGGAAGCTCATCAAGATAGCCATTGGTTCCGGCGAATATCAATATGACCTGCTTCTCTACAGGCATCGGCATGTATTGATCCTGCTTCAGGATCTCGACAAGTCTCTGACCTCTTCTGATCTGTGCCTGTGTCACTTTGTCAAGATCCGAGCCAAACTTTATGAACGCTTCGAGAGCCCTGAACTGCGCAAGGTCCAGGCGAAGACCGCCGGCAACTTTTCTCATTGCCTTTATCTGGGCGTGGCCGCCGACACGAGAGACAGAAATGCCGACATTGATAGCCGGTCTCACACCTGAGTTAAAGAGACCCGGCTCAAGGTAGATCTGACCGTCCGTGATGGAAATAACGTTCGTCGGTATGTACGCGGACACGTCGCCCGCCTGTGTCTCGATGATGGGAAGAGCTGTCAGGCTTCCGCCTCCTTCCGCATCGCTCAACTTGGAAGCTCTTTCCAGAAGCCTGCTGTGAAGATAAAACACGTCCCCAGGATAGGCTTCACGGCCGGGCGGTCTGCGGAGAAGCAACGAGACTTGCCTGTATGCCCAAGCGTGCTTCGACAGATCGTCGTATACTACCAGAGCATCTCTACCGCTGTCTCTGAAAAACTCCCCAAGTGTGCAGCCGGAATATGGAGCAATGAATTGCATGGGTGAAGGAACACCGGCCGTCGCGGCTACTACGGTTGTATATTCCATCGCGCCCTCTTCATCGAGCTTCGCGACGACCTGCGCGACGGTAGAAGCCTTCTGTCCTATCGCCACATAGATGCAATAGACAGGCTTTATTCCCCTGCGCTTGGCATCCTCGGTGTGTGTATACTTCTGATTTAATATCGTGTCCACCGCAATGGCGGTCTTCCCTGTCTGACGATCGCCGATGATGAGCTCGCGTTGGCCGCGTCCGATCGGGATCATGGAATCGATCGCCTTGAGTCCCGTACTAAGCGGTTCCTTAACCGGGTTCCTGGAAATCACGCCAAGCGCCTTTCTTTCCACCGGAAGGATCTTGTCAGTCTTTATGGCTCCCCTGCCGTCTACCGGCTGTCCCAACGGGTTGATAACACGGCCAAGCATCCCTTCGCCAACGGGCATCGACATCACCTTCCCCGTCCGCTTGACCTGATCACCTTCCTTGACGAGCGTGTCGTCGCCAAAAAGAATACAGCCGACGTTGTCTTCCTCCAGGTTCAGCGCCATTCCGAAAACCCCGTTCGGGAATTCGATGAGCTCGCTTGCCATTACTTTCTGCAAGCCGTAGACTCGGGCTATACCGTCTCCAACCTGTAGCACGGTCCCAACATCATATACATCGGCTTCTTTCTCGAAGCCGGAAATCTGTTTTCTCAGAATTGCCGTTATTTCGTCCGGTCTAACCTCTGGCATGAGATCCTCTTTCGATATTCAAATTCAATTCTTTTGTTCGGGAGAAAGTGAAACATCTTCCGAAAGTTGGTGTTTGAGCAGCTCAAGCTGTCTCCTTACGCTCCCGTCATAAACGGTATCGCCTATTTGCGCGAGGAAACCTCCGACGAGGCTCTTGTCGAGTGAAAACGATATGCGAACCTTCTTCCCGGTGAGGCCCTCAAGCCTAGATCGCACTCTGGTCTGGCTCTTGTCGTCGAGCGGGTAAGGAGCTTTCAGCTCCGCATTGACGATGCCCATCGCGTCATCGAGGAGCACGCCATACTCGACCGCTATGCCTCCGGTAAGTTTCTCCCTCCCTTTACTTATCAGGAGATTCAGGAATCTCAGCGTCAGATCGTCGACTTTGTCCTGGAACAGCGCGTTAACCACGCTTCTCTTCTTGGCACGCATGATGACGGGGTTCGCGAAGAAGAGTTGGAGCTCATGCGAAGCGGCTATCGACTCGCGAATGAATCGCATGTCCGCGCCGACCTGCTCGACTTTCTTCATTTCCGTAGCGAGCTGCAACAAGGCCCCTGCATATCTTTTCGATGCTCTCGATGCTTTCACGGTCCGCCTAGTTCTTCTGCAATGAATTCAGGAAACTCTCGACAAGTTTCTTCTGGCGCGTTTCGTCCATCGTCTCGTCCAGGATTTTTCCTGCCGCCTTAACGGCCAGTTCAGCTACCACGCCGTGCAGTTGCGTGATCGCCTGCTGCTTGTCCCGCTCGATTTCCTCCCGGGCTTTTTCAAGTACCTTGTTTGCTTCCTGGCTCGCCTTCGAGACCGACTCGTTGCGCATCTTCTCGGCAAGTTCTCTTGCTTCCTTGATAACTTGTTGCGCTCTTTCCTCTGCCCTCGCAAGTTCTCTCCGGTTTTCCTCAAGGAGTTTCTCAGCTTCGTTCTTTGCTTCCTCAGCTCGCTCGATGGATTGACGGATTGATTCTTCCCTCGTGTCCAGCGCCTTCAATATCGGTTTCCATGCGGTCTTGCCCAAAACAAAAAGCAACAGCAGAAAGGTAAACGCGGTCCAAATTATTACACCCGGATCAAGTTGTACAAGCATCTAAGTCTCCTGTTCGATTAGGGATCGGCGTCAGCCTCAGCGTCGAGTCCGTGGCTGGGGGCGCCAAATTGCACAGTTACGGCTTCAAAGCCATTATGATGGCGATGACCTCGGCGAAAAGCGTGACACCTTCGATCAGAGCCGCGGCGATGATCATGGTCGTCCTGATGTCACCCTGCGCTTCGGGCTGACGACCGCTCGCTTCCAGAGCTGCCGCTGCCAGTCTACCGATACCCATACCTCCACCGATCACAGCCAACCCTGCGGCTATACCGGCGGCGAGGTGAATTAATCCGACGTGAAATGTTTCTGGAGATGCAACCATTTAAACCTCCTGTAATCCTTTTTTTAATGTTCCTGATGAATTGCCATTCCGACGAACAATGCCGTCAGGGTTACGAAAATATACGCCTGAATGAAAGCGACTAGTACTTCAAGAATCTCAATGAAAAGCGCAAACCCAATCGCGAGCGGCGCCACGAGCACGGTTCCAAACACAAATATCAAACCGATGAAAGAATAGATTGCTATATCGCCCGCAAGAAGGTTCGCGAAAAGACGGACGCACAACGCAAAGGGTTTGGTGAAAAGCCCCATGATCTCCACTAACGCTATTATTGGAATAGCGAAGATTGGAATGCCGGACGGCACGAGCCCTCGAAAATATCCGACTACTCCGTTCTGCTTGATGCCCGACCCCTGGACCAAGATGAAGGCAATGATCGCCAAAGCGGCAGTAACGCTGATATCGCCGGAAGGGGTCGACGCATACGGGATCAACTCAAAAAAATTCGAGAATAGGATGAAGAAGAAAAGGGTGAGGAAGAACGGAAGATATCTTTTCCCCTTTTCACCAATCGCCGGGACCACTACATCATCCCGAATGAAGATGATGACCATTTCCACGGCACTGGCAAACCGCCCTGGTATCAATGATTGCTTATAGCTTCTTGAGACGGCCTTCATCACGATGAAGACCAGAATCGCGACCAGCCAGAGCATCACTACATGTTTCGTGAGAGACATATCCAGCGAGATACCGCCGATATTGATTGGCGGAAAGACCGGTAGATGTATTTCACCGAAGGGTAGGAAGCTGAGCGTATGGGAGTCCGTTACATGTTCGATTATCCAGTTACCGCTTGCGGCGTCACTTGCCTGTGATGCGACCGCCCTGGCCGTATCCACAACGGTTTTAGCCGCACCGGCAACTATTGAGCTCGCAGTGGAGTCTGTCACGAGTCCGAAGATCACTATTTATTCTCCCTTGTCGGCTTCTTCAGCGCAATTCTTTTGTTCAGAAAAACAACTTCAAGTACGGTCATGGTGAAGTAAAAAACGATAAGGCCGTAAACCATACCGCTTATGCTGACATGAATAACTTCGAAAAGGAATATAAACACGCCAAAGAGGAGAGCAAGGCGGATTCCCATTCCGAGGAACACCCCCTTTAGAAATACAAGGGTGCTCTTGTCGATGAATTTTTCTATCGTGACAAAACCTACGGCACCGTTAACTACACCGAGCAACGCGCCAAGAAAGTAAGACCCAGCGAAGCGGCTGTCGGCATATCTTGATACTATCAAAACTGAAAGTAGCCCAAACGTTATAACGACTATCATAACTACTCTGACCATCTGTCTGCGCATCATTCGCAGTTTGGGATCAGCTTCTTTTCCTAGTATCAATCTTACCTAACTTTTGTACTTCTCTAATGAAATTGTAAAAACCGCCTACCATTCCTATTGCCGCTCCGGTCAAGAGCAACCATGGCGATGTATTGAAATGTTCATCAAGAAAATAACCTATGAGAAGCATACCAGCGACGGACGCGGCCAATTCTGTGCCGAGCCCCATGTAGGGACCTAACTGCCTATAAGTCTGAGCCAGGCCCTGGCTCTTCTTCGCCCGCCGCACAAATCACCTGAACAACTCGCCCTTCTGATCAGGGCGTTTCTCTCCGCTCATATCACACTTTCCATCGAAGATAGCTCCTTCATCGATGACGAGCTTCGCGGCGCGGATGTCGCCCTTGATTTTCGCCTTATTTTCCAGAACCAGTTTCGCCTTCGCTGTAATATTACCGGTGACTTTTCCTCCGACCGTCACAGTCTGGGCTTCTACGTTTCCGGTAATATCACCGTTCGCTCCGATCACGAGGTCTCCGGTCAAAGAGACATCACCGCTTAGCTGTCCGTCCACCCTGAGGCTTCCGGGGCTGGTTACTTTTCCTTCGAAGCGCGTGCCATGCGCTATTATGTTGATCTGTGCTTCTTCTTTTGCCATGTCAGTTCTTCGTTAGTAAATAGTTCTCCGGATTCAAATTCTTTCCATCATGCCACAGCTCAAAATGAAGATGCGGACCGGTACTGGTCGTTCCAGTGGAACCTACCAGCCCTATCGCTTCTCCTCTGGACACCTTCGTACCAACTGGAACAAGAATTCTCTCACAATGCTTGTATACAGTCATGAAATTTCCTGGATGTGCTATTATCAGAGTGTTCCCTCCCGTAAGGGTCCAATCCGAGAACACAACCTCGCCTGGTGCAGGTGCGACGATCGGCTCACCTTCCTGGGCCGAGATGTCAATTCCGTAATGCTGAGTCGCGTAATTCACTCCACGGGTGATGAAGCCTTGAACGGGCATCGTCAGCGGAAAAATACTGCTTCCCGAGGCGCTCGAGGGGGCAAAACTAGCGTTCACCTCAGCCATTGGTTGTGCCGGCACTGAAGCGGATGGCTCGCTCTGCAGAGGAAGGCTGGGAGGCGATTGCTCAACACTTCCGGCTCCTGCTTGTGGTTGTGCTGCCGATGAAGGAGTCGCGCCAAACTCTCCCGTATCGCCAAGGGCCTCTCTGAGCTTCAGATTGTAAGCAGCCAAGTATGTCAACTGCTGCTGGACATCATCCACCTGGGTCTCTAGAACGCGGATTTTCTGAATTTGCTCGGCTTGCGTACTGAAGTACGACGGGAGGATCAATTCTCCCAGCGGCGTATTTATCAGTATCAACACGCTAATCCCGCCTATAGCCACAATTCCAAAAAGAACAATAATCGCCAGCTGAAACTTTGATGCCTTGAAACTCCGCGACGGCTTTTCTGTATCGGATAATACAAGAAACGTCAGCTTTGCTGAGGCAGATTTTTCGTGCGGTGATTTGTGCTGCATCTTTACAAATAAGAATATAGAACCCTGACGCCATTTTGTCAATGAACTTAGTGCCCATAAGATGCCGAAATAATTCTTCTTACGTTGTTTTCTGAGCTGATTCGTCGGATAGCGCGGTCGGCAGTCCCACTGCCGTTCTTGGAAAAGCGGTCCCCATTGAATATTCTTCTATTAGACTAAATACTCGAGGCGACCGATATGAGTAAATGCGGTACCAAGATCCAGCATGACGCGTCATACGAAAAAAACCGTGCTGCAAGTCTCGACATCCTTGCGAAACTAAACGAATATATCGAGAAAGCACATTTGGGCGGAGGATATGAGGCGGCATCACGTCAGAAAAAGAGGGGCAAGATGCTGCCACGTGAAAGAATCGCGAGTCTCATTGACGCCAACAGCCAGTTTATGGAAGTTGGGAGCCTTGCTGCGAATAACATGTATGCGGAGCATGGCGGCGCCCCGTCGGCAGGCATCGTAACCGGCATCGGCAAGATTCACGGCAGAGAAGTCGTAATAGTTGCGAACGATTCGACCGTCAAGGCGGGGGCGTATTTTCCTATGACGATAAAGAAGAATCTCCGCGCCCAGGAGATTGCGATACAGAACCGGCTGCCCATAGTATATCTAGTCGATTCGGCAGGCGTTTTTCTTCCGATGCAGTCAGAGATTTTCCCGGATAAGGACGACTTCGGACGAATATTCTACAACAATGCCGTGCTCAGCTCCATGGGCGTTCCGCAAATTGCGGCGGTGATGGGACCGTGTGTCGCCGGCGGCGCCTACCTTCCTATCATGAGCGATGAATCAATAATCGTTGAAGGCACCGGCAGCGTGTTCTTGGCTGGCCCTTACCTAGTAAAAGCCGCAATTGGCGAAGATACCGACACGGAAAGTCTCGGAGGCGCCGAAACTCACTCTTCTATTTCGGGTATAACCGATTACAAGGTGAAATCGGACGAAGAAGCTTTGGATCTGATCCGCGGCCTCATTTCAAAACTCGGGGCACCGGCGAAGGCTGGTTTTGACAGGATAGCTTCCTCAGGACCAAAGTTCGATCAAAAAGAAATCTATGGAATCATACCGGAAGAACGCTCGAAGCCTTACGATATGTACGAACTGTTGGGGAGGACAATCGACGCCAGCGATTTTGACGAATACAAAGCCACTTACGGTAAGTCCATCATCTGCGGATACGCCAGGGTTGACGGATGGGCAGTTGGCATCATTGCCAACCAGAGAACCATCGTCAAGTCAAAACAGCCAGATGGTTCCTCAGAGATGCAGATCGGAGGAGTAATCTACTCGCAGAGCGCGGACAAGGCCGCAAGGTTCATTATGAACTGTAACCAGAAGCGGATACCACTCGTATTTCTTCAAGACGTTACAGGATTCATGGTAGGAACAAGAGCCGAGAGAGGCGGAATCATAAAAGATGGCGCGAAGATGGTAAACGCGGTCGCAAATTCAACAGTGCCTAAAATAACTTTCATAATCGGAAACAGTTTCGGGGCGGGCAACTACGCGATGTGCGGAAAGGCTTACGATCCACGCTTGATTTTTGCGCTCCCATCGTCCAGAATCGCCGTGATGGGCGGCGAGCAGGCCAGCCAAACACTCCTGAGTATCAGGGTGCAGCAGATGGAGCGAGGCGGCAAGAAGATCTCCGCTGAAGAGCAGAAAAGCTTGTTGGATGAGATTACGAAGCGCTATAATGAAGAGATGGACCCGCTCTACGCTGCCGCGAGGCTGTGGGTCGATGAGATAATTGATCCGGCAAAAATAAGGGAGACGATTTCGCTCGCAATCAGCATCGCTGACAATAACCCTGAAATCGGCCGATTTAATGTGGGTGTGCTGCAAACTTGAAGATTCGACTTTACCACCTCGCCTTGCTTCCAGCCATCCTTCTGCTCTTCGCCGGTAATGCGTCGGCGCAGTTTGAGTTTCTGAACAAAATTTTCAGCCCAAGAATCATAACCGTCACTCAGGAGTTGCGCGATTATATCAGGATAAAACTCCCGCCCGTCACGCACAATCGAGAAGAAGAGCTTCATCATATCGATATGATTTACCTTAAGGCGATGGAGCTTTCTAACAACAAGATCAGCACCGCACTACTCGCCTCGTCTATCGCCACGCTAAACAGGACTGACATCACGCCATCTTTCCCGATTATCGGCGTTATCAAGCTGCCGCTCCCGGCGGAAGACTCGTCAGACGCGCAGGCGCGCATCAAAAAACTGCCGAGATATATCTACGCGGATTCCCCGCAGGATTACTGGGGCGATAGCGATAAGCTGGTACACTTCTTCGGCTCTGCCTACCTTACTTACGAAACCGGCGCCCGTCCGATTCCTGAAGCGATCGGAAAGTTCGTAGAAGATGGAGAAGTAGCTTTGAAGCTTGAAACTACCGCGGATCAGCGAGATGTGTTCACGAATAAACTGGGACAGGAATTAGGTCGGGCGCTAAGCGACGGAAGAAACACTCTCCCCTCTGATTTCCTGAGCTCGAGGTTCGTCAGGAAAGGATCCTCTTCAGGAGATCAAGGTCCTCGGAAGTAGTAATTTTGAAATTTAGGTGAAGCGGCTCCACGACAAAGGCTTTGACACCCAGCTCTTCCAAGAGCATTATTTCATCAGTGATCCGCGAATAATCGGTTGTCTTCCCATAGGCCTCTCTTAGAAGGCCCGCCCTAATTACTTGCGGTGTTTGAGCGGCGAAGATTCTGGAGCGGTCGATAGTTGATGCGCAGAACCCTTCATCGTCGACAAGCTTGAGCGTATCTTTGACCCGGGAGGCAAGGAAAGCCGCGCGATGATTCCACGCGGCATCTATCACCCTATCTAGGTCTTCTGTTGAAAGGAGGGGCCTCGCCGCGTCATGGATGCAAACCAAATCGTCATCGGAAAGAGATCCCTGGATCGCCTCAAACGCCGTCTTCACGGAGAGAGACCGCTCGGCACCCCCTTCGACAATCTCAATCAACGACCGGTATTCCGGCAATGCGGCTATCGATTTGAACTGCGCAAGGTTGCTCACCGGAGCGGCGAGGCATATCTTCGACACGTTCTTGAGTCTGCAGAAAAGGTTAAGCAGCCTGAGCACAACCGGATTACCGCCAACCTCAATCAGCGGTTTGGACACTCCCCCGAGCCGCCGCCCAGCTCCAGCCGCGGGGATTATCACACCGATCTTCTTCCCCATTTACAGTATCAGCATTGAATCGCCGTAGCTGTAAAATCTGTATCCATCTTTCATTGCCTTCTTGTACGCTTTCATGAGAAACTCATGACCGGCGAAGGCGCTGACGAGCATAATGAGCGTGGTCTCAGGCAAATGGAAATTAGTAACCATATGATCCACGACTTTGAAGTCATACGGCGGGTAAATGAATTTATCGGTCCACCCCCTGCCTGCTTTCACGTGGTTGTCGGTTGTGACATTCGATTCGAGCACACGCACAACGGAAGTCCCGACCGCAAAGACGTTCCTCTTGTTGTCGATGGATTGGTTGATTGCCTTCGCCGTCTCCAGCGGGACCTCGTAAAATTCGGAATCCATACGATGTTTCGTAAGATCTTCCACATCCACGGTTCTGAAAGTCCCTATACCGATGTGGAGAACCACAGGAAGAATTTTCACTCCCTTGTTATGAAGCTTTGTAAAGAGACGATTAGTAAAATGGAGTCCGGCTGTCGGAGCCGCAACGGCGCCAACCACCTTCGCGTATATAGTCTGGTAATCTTCCTTGTCTTTCTCGGTCGGATCGCGCTTTATATAATGGGGGAGCGGCATCTGTCCGATCTTATCTAGGATCTTGTAGATGTCTCCTTTGAAGTTGAATTTGATGGTCCTGCCGCGACTGGTCGTATTGTCGATCACCTCGGCATGGATCTTCTCGTCATCGAAATAAATCTTGTTCCCGATCCTGACCTTTCGCGCCGGCTCCACGACGACATCCCATATTCCCTCCTCGTGGTTCAATTCACGCAGAAGAAGTACTTCGATCTTCGCGTTGGTCTTTTCTTTCCTGCCGAGGAGCCTTGCCGGGAACACCTTCGTCTCGTTGACTACGAGGGAGTCTCCTTTTTGGAAATAGTCGGCAATCTCATGGAAGACCTTGTCTTCGATCTGTTGTGTTTTCCTGTCAAGTACCATCATGCGCGCGTGGTCGCGGGGCTGGGCCGGTGTTTTGGCGATCAGCGTTCTTGGTACCGCATACTTGAAATCTGTTAGTTTCATTCTTTCATAATCCCTTTGTTTGAATTAGTTGGTCCGTCCCTCGCTGTGCGAGGGACGGACGGGACTACGGTTTTGTTATCTTCTCGACCTTGTAGAAGCCTTCTTTGCCGATTTCTTGGCAGGCTTCTTCGAGGCCTTCTTTGTCTGAGCCACCGGATATGCCAGCGCCGCGCGTGCCGCGGCCAGGCGCGCGATCGGCACCCTGAATGGCGAACAGCTCACGTAGTTGAGGCCTATCATGTGACAGAACTCGACGGACGAAGGCTCACCACCGTGCTCTCCACAAATACCGATCTTCAGATCAGGCTTCACCGAGCGCCCTTTTTCCCTTGCGATCTGCATCAGGGAACCGACACCGACGCGATCCAGTACCTCGAAAGGATCCTTCGCGTAGATTTCCATCTCGGTGTAGGGCAACAGGAATCTCGCCGCATCGTCACGGCTGACGCCAAGTGTCGTCTGCGTAAGGTCGTTAGTGCCGAAGCTAAAGAACTCGGCAACCTTGGCCACCTCGTCGGCGGTCAGAGCGCCGCGCGGAATTTCGATCATGGTTCCGACGTGATAGGTGAACTTTGCGCCGGTTTCCTTCATGACCTCGGCGGCAGCTTTGCGGACGATCGAAGCCTGGTTCTCAAGCTCTTTGACATTTCCGACGAGAGGAATCATCACCTCTGGTTCCACCTTCATCCCCTCTTTCTGGACATTGGCGGCGGCCTCGAATATGGCGCGTGACTGCATCTCGGTTATCTCAGGATAGATGATTCCAAGCCTGCATCCGCGGAAGCCGAGCATCGGGTTGAATTCGTGCAAGTCTTCGACTCTCTGATGAACTTTCTCATAGCTGATGCCCATCTGGTCGGCGAGTTCCCGCTGAGCTTTTTCTTCGTGCGGAAGGAACTCGTGCAATGGCGGGTCCAGCGTCCTGATGGTAACCGGGCGACCGCCCATCGCTTTGAATATGCCTTCGAAGTCTTTGCGTTGCAGCGGGAGAAGCTTCTCGAGTGCGGCCTTCCGCGCCTCCAGCGTGTCGGCAAGGATCATTTCCCTCATCGGACCGATCTTTCCTTCACCGAAGAACATGTGCTCGGTGCGGCAGAGGCCGATGCCTTCAGCGCCGAATGCGACCGCGTTCGACGCCTGGTCAGGCTGATCCGCGTTTGTACGAATCTTCAACGTACGGTACTTATCGGCCCAGGCGAGCACCTTCGCGAACTCCTGGTACACCGGCGCGTCCTTCGGGTCGAGCGTCTTGTCGATCAATACCTGCAGTACCTCCGAAGGTTTCGTCGGCACTTTGCCTTCAATCACTTCGCCGGTCGTCCCATCGATAGAAATCCAATCGCCTTCCTTTATCGTCCTTCCGCCAACTTTCATCGTGTGGGTTGAATAATCTATATCAAGCGCCGAGCAGCCAGCAACGCAAACTTTTCCCATTTGTCTGGCGACGAGAGCCGCGTGCGACGTCATTCCGCCTCTAGCCGTGAGGATACCAACTGCCGCATTCATTCCCCTGATGTCTTCGGGGGATGTTTCAATGCGCGTCAGGACTACCGTCTCACCGCGTTTGTTCCATTCCTCAGCGTCCGGAGCATTGAATACGACACGACCGGTCGCGGCGCCGGGTCCGGCGTTCAATCCCTTCGCGAGAAGTTTTCCGCCTTTGACCGCAGCGTCTTTCTCCTTGAGGTCAAACACTGGTCTGAGAAGCTGGTTCAACTGATCGGGCTCGATCCTTCGCAGGGCTTCCTGCTCACTGATCAACTTTTCGCCGACCATGTCGACGGCCATCTTGATTGCTGCAAATGCCGTCCTCTTTCCGACGCGGCACTGCAACATGTACAGCGTGCCTTCCTGGATAGTGAACTCGATATCGTTCATATCCTTGTAATGCTTCTCGAGAGTCTTTCTGATTTTCTCCAGCTTGCCGTAAATCTTCGGATTCTCTTTTTCAAGCTGGGAAATCGGTATCGGTGTCCTAATTCCGGCGACGACGTCCTCGCCCTGGGCGTTCATCAGATATTCGCCGTAGAATTTGTTCGTCCCGGAGGCAGGATCGCGAGTGAACGCAACGCCGGTTCCGGAGGTTTCGCCCATATTGCCGAATACCATCGCTACTACGTTTACCGCCGTTCCCCATGACTCGGGAATGTCATACATCTTTCGATAGGCGATCGCGCGATCGTTGTTCCACGAACCGAACACTGCGCCGATTGCGCCCCAGAGCTGCGTCATCGGGTCTTCCGGAAAATCGTGGCCCGTTTTCTCTTTGATCGCCGCTTTAAACTGCTTCACTAGGTCTTTCAAATCGCCGGCAGTTAATTCCGTATCGCTGTGAATTCCCTTCTCGTGCTTCTTCTTCTCGATGATCGCTTCGAATGGATCGATCTCATCCTTGTGGACCGGCTTGAGCCCGAGCACCACGTCGCCATACATCTGGACAAAGCGGCGATACGCGTCGTAGGCAAATCTCTCGTTGTTGGTTTTCTTGGCGAGACCTTCGACGACCGTGTCGTTGATTCCGAGGTTGAGGATCGTATCCATCATGCCGGGCATTGAAGCGCGAGCGCCGGACCTTACCGAGACCAATAGGGGATTGTTCTTGTCACCGAACTTCGCTCCGACGGCAGATTCGAGGCGCTTCATTGCCTTGACAACGTCGTCCTTCAGCGTCTTGGGGTAGGAATTCCTGTTCGCATAGTAATAGGTGCAAACTTCGGTTGTAATAGTGAATCCCGGAGGAACAGGGAGACCGATGTTGGTCATTTCCGCAAGGTTTGCGCCCTTCCCGCCGAGGAGATTCTTCATTTCAGCCTTTCCTTCGGCTTTCCCATTTCCGAAGAAATAGACGTACTTTTCTTTACTCATTTTCTAACCTCCATGTACATAGTTTACTTTGTCGTGATAGTTTGATAGACAGGACCCAAACAGGTCAAGCACTCCACGCGCGAACGGATCGTCAAATTGAATTCTCTCAGGATGCCATTGTACCGAAACAATTCTGCTCGGCAAATCATCGTTTCCCTCGATCGCCTCAACAGTCCCGTCTTCCGCTCTTGCGGCGACTCTCAGGCCGCTGCCTATCCTGTCCGCCGCCTGGTGGTGCGCACTATTGACCTTCCCTGTCTCTTGTCTAATAAAATTCTTCAGATACGACCCTTCAATAAGCCTGACACCGTGATATCTGTCCTCGTCTTCTGAAATTGCCGAATGTTTCCTGCCATAGTATTTCTCCAGATCCAGTACCAGCGTGCCGCCGAAATACACATTCAGCACCTGTAGCCCCCTGCAAATTCCAAGTACGGGCAAACTCTTTTTCATCGCCAGATCGATAAGCTTGAATTCGACGCCATCGCGCGCGGAATCGACATGGACGGTCTCGTCCGGCCAGTCGCCGTACAACTCAGGAGCGACATCTCCTCCGCCGGTCAGAACAAGCCCGTCGCAGTTTTCAATAGCGGACTCGGTGCCCTCTCCGACAACTATGACTTCGGCGCCCGGCAATTTGCTGAAGTATGCCCGATACCTGTCGTTCTTCTTCCCGCAGTCTGAAATAGCGATCTTATGCATACACTCTTCCGAAAACTCCTTCGAGAGCTTTCTCTAACTGCTCGCCACCGAATTCAATGATCGCCTTCTCGTTTAACGAATAGAGCCTACCGATGTCGTCGAGTTGCTTCAGCTCCTCATCCTGGAAAATGCGGACTGCATCCTTCGCGGTCGTCACGGCGATAATTTCATCCTCGCCTTCAAAGACACTGTCAATGTCATATTCGTCGTACCAATGATGGTCCGGAAAATGCCTCCGGGAAACAACACCGGCGCACAATTGAGATATGTTCTCAAAAAACCGCTCAGGATGGGCAACGCCGCAAAAGGCAGCTACTTTTTTTTCGCGCAAAAAGTCAAGTGGGTAATGATTTCCCGCGTGATCCGAGAGATCTGAAGCGACAAAATTTACTCCCGCGACCGGCGCGTTCGAATACTTCCCAAGAAGCTGGTCGTAATCACGTTCAAAATCTGAAGCGCCGTGAGCTGTCAGCACGACGACGTCAGCCTCTTTTATCCTGCTTCTTGAGTCCCTAAGATTACCGGCGGGCAGGTAACTGTCGCGCAGGTCATAGAGGGAGCGGTTCATAAGAACAAAGTCGACATCGCGATGCAATTCTCTGTTCTGGAGGCCGTCATCGAGCACAAATATGTCGGCGCCAAACTCTTTAATTACCACTTCACCGGCACGGTGGCGATCAGCATTAACCGCAACAGGCACGTCTGGAAATTTCATTGAAATAAGCGCGGGCTCGTCCCCCAGCATTTGTACGTCAGGGTCGCTTCCGCGTTGTGGACAGGCGACGACGAGCTCGTCTGTTAGGCGCTTGTATCCACGCGTGAGAACCGCGGGTCTCTTCCCCATCGCCAGCAATCTTTCAAGGACGAGCATAACGAACGGCGTCTTCCCTGAACCTCCGACTGAAATGTTTCCTACAGACACTACAGGTCTGGGAAGCTTCTTCACTTTGAAGAAACCGGCATCAAAGCCGTAATTGCGGACGGATACGATACCTCCATACAATGCGCTGAATGGAAGCAATATGGCCTTAAAATTCTTTCTCATCGGATCAGATCGCACCCAATATCAATTCTGCGGCGCGGTCAGAGGCTCCCTTCCCGCCAAGGATCGTTTTCAATTCAGAATACTTTTCCCTAATATCTGCCACCACCTGAGGCTCGGTAAGGATACCTTTAAGTAATCGTGCGGCTTTCAATGCCGAGAAATCATCCTGTATAAGTTCCTCGACTATTTTTTTTCCAGCCACGATATTCACGAGCGAGATGGAGTCGAGTCTAACGAGCATTCGGCCAATAATGTAATTGAGCCAGCTTGTCTTGTACACAACAATCATCGGGAGATCATGGAGCGCCGCCTCCAGAGTAGAGGTCCCGCTTTTGATCATGCCCGCATCCGCCGAGCTCATAAGAAGGTCTGATTCATCTGTGAGCTGCACATTGACACCCGAGTTCTTCACGATATTTTCGTAAACGTTCCTGTCGATTCCCGGGACGCGGCCGATAACAGCATCCAGGCTCTTCCCGATCGATGCCAATTCCTCTTTCAGGAACTCGACTGACTCGAGCATCGCGGGGAGAATGCGTCTGACCTCCTGCAGGCGACTTCCTGGCAGGAGAGCGAGCAGTTTCCCATCAGGTCGTGCCATATGCGCTTGCCTAAAGTTGTCGGTCTCAGGTTCCGAATGTTCAACCATCTCGTCTAGCAACGGATGTCCGACAAAATGCGCGTCCACACCTTCAATGAGGTACATATCTTCCTCAAACTTGAAGATTGTCAGCATCATGTCTACGGTCCGTCTGATCTTTTCGATTCTCCTCTTTCCCCATGCCCACACTTGCGGGCTTATGAAATAGATAACTTTTATGCCGCTCTTCCTTGCAAGACTGGCAAATCTAAGATTGAATCCCGGATAGTCGACTAAAATGACTGCCGTAGGCTTCTCGTCCTTTATAGTTTCCAGAAGATCGCGCCTCACCTTCCGAAGGAACGGGATCTTCGAGAGTATCTCCGTAAAACCCATCACCGACATTTCTCTGGCATGATGGATCAGTTCGACACCGGCGGCTTCCATCTTATCCCCGCCGATCCCTATGACTCTTATTTCGCTTCTCTCCTTGAGACTCTTCACTAGCAGCGCCGCGTGCTTGTCACCCGAAGCTTCGCCCGCGACTATCATCACCGTTTTCATCGTAAGGCGCTCCGGAAAATGTATATCGCACATAACACGATGAATATCGAGGTTATCGCTATGAGCGATGATCTTTCCGACCGCAGAGCGCGCGAGTAATTCGGCTTGAGCTCACGGTTTTCATTGAAGGCCTTGAGCCTTGGGATGAACTTGCCGACAACGGCTCTGTACTCGTTCCAGTTTGAAAACGTCCGCGCGAGATACTCTTCCTCGAGACTGACAATTCCTGTGTACTGAAATAGGAAGTAAGCCAGCGCGACCAGAGGGAGATAGGGCATAAGCGCGTTAGACATGACGCCAACTCCGACGTACATTAGAATATTTCCGACGTAAAGCGGATTCCTCACGTGAGAGTACGGACCGCTTGTAACGAGCTGTGTTCCGCCGACGGCGCCTGTCGTTCTGGTCTCGCTGCCGGCATACGACACGCCCCAGAACCTGATAGATTCTCCGAGGCCCGCCATCACAACTCCGATCACAATTGAAGTGAGCGTCGGCCTGGCAAAGATAAGCATAACGACGAGGAACGGGATGGGAGTATAGCTCCGATACGTAAAAAGGAAATTCCGCCAATCTCCCGAGTGTTTCTGTTTGCCGCTTGAAACGCTGTCAGTCACTCTGTTAAATATGCCTCCCGACGTTTTAGTTCGGCGCGATGGCGCTTCCTGAAATTCCCGGAGGCCGCGACCTTTCTAAGTTTCGCCAGCACATCGTCAAAGCTCGCGAACGGGAAATAGGTAATATTGTTTTCCTCGCAGTATTTTAAAAGCTCATCTTTCGCGAAGATGATGTCGGCGTATTGGACCGCGCACCGGTCCGAAAAGCCATTGCCGATGTAGATGATAACGTCGTCTGGTCCCGTCTGTGTCAGGATCTGGTAACCTTTGCAGTTCGCGCATTTGGTGCAATCGGATTCGTAAGGACGCTCTATCTCAATCCGGATTGAATCGAACGTGGCGCGGTTCGAATAAATCGGGATGCCTGAAATCCCGTTCACATTCAGAATCTCGGTTATGTAGAAATCCAGCCCGTCGCTAAGTATCCTGACATCGATCTCACTTTCATTACAAAATGAGAGGAAGGTCTTGAATGACTCATCTATTTCGCAGCGCCTTGCGAATTCAAAGGCCTCTTCGCGGGTCACTTTCACGAAGCTTGCCTCTCTCATAAGTAGATCTGAGCCGGAGAGAGTTCCGTCCTTCCATTTTTCGACCGCCTTCAGCGAATCTTCTTCGTTACCGAACTTCCGGAAAAACATATCGCCTACGTCGACCTTCGTGATTGTCCCGTCAAAATCGACAAAGACCCTCGGCGTGAGACCTGTCATTGGTTCATCACCCAATCGTCCACGAAGCGTACAGCCACGACCTTTGACTCACCCTGCTCCTGCATCGTTACTCCGTAGAGGGTATCGGCGGCTTCCATCGTTCGTTTGTTGTGCGTAATGACTATGAACTGCGTATCCGTCGAGAACTTTCTGATCATGCGCACATAATTGTCCGTGTTATTATCGTCAAGCGGCGCGTCCACTTCGTCAAGAATACAGAACGGGCTCGGCTTCACAAGGTAAATCGCGAAAAGCAGCGCGATGGCGGTAAGCGTCTTTTCACCCGCAGAAAGGAGATCTATGGACTGAGGCCGCTTGCCTGCGGGCTTGGCCATTATTTCTATTTTTGCTTCCAGAGGATCTACGTCCGGTTCTAGCTTGAGCTCGGATTCCCCGCCATTGAACAGGCTCTGGAACGTCGTCTTGAAATTCTCCGATATCTGCTCGAAGGTCTCAAGAAATTTCTGGTGAGCGGTATGATTGATCTCGTCGATGGTCTTCGTCAATGTCTTTTCCGCATCGAGGAGATCGTTCCGCTGGGCGACAAGGAAATCGAATCGCTGCTTCTCTTCCGTGTATTCGGAAAACGCAACCAAGTTCACAGGCCCGAACGAGTCGACTCTTCCTCTCAGGTAGTTCACCCTTTCCCTGGCGGCGCCTATATCAAAGTCTGCCGGAATATTCATAGTCTCCGCGGTCTGAGCCGCTATGTCGAAGCTGAACTCCTCCTGCGCCCTCTCAACCAGGCTCTTCGCCTGCGCTTCAAGCTCGCCGATCTTAAGACTCACCTGATGAACGGCCTCGACTGCAGACTCGTGACTCGAACGGGCCATCTTGAGTTTCTTATCCTCGGAATCCTCCGAACGCTTCTTCTCTGAAAGGCGCGAGTTTAGCTCGGAGAGTTGTCCGTCAAGTCCGCCGATCTCTTCCTTGGTGTTTGTCCTCGATTCATCCAGCTCCTCCAACCTCTGCCGAAGCTGCTCTATGGTAACATTGGCGGAGTTGATGTCCTCTTCGGCTCTGGAAATAGCTTCCAGGTTGGTGCTCACCTGTTCCTGGGAGGATTGAATTTCTCGTTTGAGGAAGTTGAGTTTGTTGATACACTCTATGTGTTTGGCCTGTGCTTCGCGGAGCCGCTCATTCCTGGAACGATATTCTTCCTCGATGATCTTCAATTCCTGGAGCGAAGCCTGATATTCGGTGTCCGAAGCACTCTTGATCGAGTTCAATTCGCCAAGCAGCGCCTCGGCTTTATCGAGTTCCTGCTGAGCTTCGATGACTTCAGTCTCGAGCTTCTGAATTCTCGCCTGGATGTCCGATATCTGTGTCTCAATGTTTTGTAGCGCGCGCTCGCTTTCGACGCTCGACTGCTCTATCCTGGCAAGCTGGAGCTCTAGGTCTCTAAGCTTCTCGTTACCCGACTTGATGGGAAGCGAGTCCATCTCGGACTGGATTTTCGCGATAACCTCCTCAAGCCGAGAAAGATCGCCCGCGAGTCTTTCTTGTTCGCCCCTGAGTTCTTCGAGTTGTCGGAGTTTGCCTACCCTGCCGCCTTCAGTTCGCCGCGTGCTTCCGCCGCGTATTATTCCTTTGGCGGAGAAGACATCGCCGGTGAAGCTCACACAAAACACGGATGGATCCGCATGCAATATCTTTTCGGCTTCGGAATACCCGTCAACGATCGCGACGTTCCCGAAGAAATGCTTTCCGATCGACTGATGTTCCGGCGCCATCTGGACATGATCGATGAGCTTCTTGAAAGACACGGGGCTTGGACGAAAATCGGATGAATGAACTTTGTCGAGGCAAACGAACGTAACCTTTCCGAGGTCCTTTGATCGCAGCGAATCGACGGCGCTGAGGGCGGTGTGCTCGTCCGGGGCAACCATGAAGTTCGAAGCCTCGCCGAGTATCGATTCCGCGGCAATTCTGTATTCGGGTTCCACGTAAAAAATATCGCTGAGGATGTCGAACTTTGGGAGACCCTCGAGCTCTCCGCGAGCGAGAGCCTTTGCCCCGTCCGGGACACCTTCAAGGTGCTCGACCAGCCCGTTCAGAAAATCTATCCTTGCCTCGTTCGCCTGCATTGTGTCACGCAGGGTTTGAGCTTCCGACTTTTTCCGCTCGCTTTCGCTGAACAGCTCCTCCTTGTGCCTTTCCATGTCACTGAGCTTGGTCTTCTCGTCCTCGAT
Organism: Bacteroidota bacterium; assembly: GCA_021794075.1. Classification (GTDB taxonomy): domain Bacteria; phylum Bacteroidota; class Ignavibacteria; order Kryptoniales; family JAKASW01; genus JAKASW01. The sequence continues at coordinate 34,066 of JAJYRM010000034.1, forward strand.
CTCAGTGGAAAGTTGTTCCTTGTCTGTCCGCGCCTTTTCGAGCCTGGCAAGAAGGTTTGACTTTTCATTTTCAAGTTGACTCTTGCGCTGGAGTAGCTCGTCGCTATGGGAGCGGACACGCTCCAGGCGAGCATGAGCTCTCTCTCTTTCATTCTGCCTGAGAGCAAGGTCGTTCAGAATCTTTATCAGGCTTTCGTGGCTTGAATTCGACTTGTCCCTGGCGGTGAAGAGCTGCTTCTCGAAGTTTGAGAACGTCTCTCGTTCGGCAGCGAGGCTTTCGGACATGCTCTTTTCCTCGCCCTCGGTCTCGGCAAGACTCAGCTTCAGCTCTTCGATCTGTGAAGCCAGAAGTTCGTTCCTTCCGCCGAGATCCACCTTGCGCTTCTCCAGCGCCGAGATATTGTCAGCGAGGCCTCTTTTTCTTTCAGTCAGAACGGCGATTTCCTCTTCGACGCCATGAAGCTGACTCTGTTTTTCGGAACGCTGCTGTCGGACTGCCGATAGGCTCTTTTCGACCTCGGCTATCTCCGTGCGAATCAAATTCAGAAGTTCTTCCTCATGGGACAGCGTGTTCAGCGCGTTCGTCTTGTCCGTTTCGTTCTGCGAGAGATTTTCCTTGAGCGGTCCTACTTTGCCGACTATGGAATGATACTCTGAATACAGGTACTGCCGTTCGAGTTGACCGAGCTCATCGACGAACCGCTTGTACTGCTCGGCTCTCTTCGCCTGTCGTTCCAGCGAGTTGACCTTCTTTTCAATTTCCGCGATGAGGTCGTTCACTCTGAGCAGATCGCGCTGTACGTCGCTCAGCTTGTTCAGTGCGGCACGCCTCCTCGCCTTGTACTTCGTCACCCCAGATGCTTCTTCGAACATCTTCCTTCGTTCGTCGGTGTTCTCCCGCAGGATATCTTCGACCATCTTCAGCTCTATGACGGAATACGCGGTCGCGGCCATGCCCGAATCCATAAGCATGTCCTGTATATCCTTCAGGCGGCACTGGTTCCTGTTGATAAAATACTCGCTCTCGCCCGAGCGGAACACTCTGCGCGTGATGCTGACTTCAGCGTATTCGACCGGAAGAAGTCCCTTGTCGTTCTTGATCGTTATCGAGACCTCGGCCATGCCGAGCGGTTTGCGCTTCTTGGAGCCGTTGAATATGACATTCTCCATCGAATCGCTTCTGAGCATACTGGTCCTTTGTTCTCCCAGTACCCAGCGAATCGAGTCAAGCACATTAGTCTTCCCGCATCCGTTCGGCCCAACGATGGATGTAATGCCCCCGTTGAAAGTCAGCTCAGTCTTCGTGGCAAATGATTTGAATCCAAGCAACTCTAGTTTGGAAAGAAACATTTACGTTACTCTGCTTTCAACTATGAATTTGTAGAAAAACTTCGCGTAAGCGATCAATCCGTCAGTTCCGTTAAAATAGAATGTGGCTATGAAAACCAGAGCTATAAGAATCAAAGAGCCGATAATCCCGACTCGAATAGTGGGCAGATCATAAATCACGCCTATACCGTGGAACAACCTGAAAAGACTTAGCAGCAGGAGAGCCACAAAAATCACAGCCGCGGCCCAAACGAACCTTGGATCACCAAGCAATCTGAAAAGTATCATATCCACAAGAATCAACGCTGCCATCGGAAGCACCGACCAGGTGGCAACAGTGAAAGCGCTCACCATCTGCAACCTTATTTTCACTGCAAAGGAGAATAGCTTTATTATCAACGTGATGATCGCGATCAAGACCATGAACAGAACGGTGAAGGCAATTATAAAGCTGACCGGATGCCAGATGAGATAGTCGATCCTGATCTTAAGGAAATCACCCGGGATGATCAGACCGAGCATCCTATCGAAGACGTAATTATCCTTGAAGGCGTATACAAGGCTGGAAAGGTATATAGCTATTCCACCGGATACCAATAAAAGCACGGTTGTTGTCTGAAAAGCCGATATCATCCGCTGGTCGCGGATATCTGCAAAGAAATTGTACGGACGAAATACCGCGCGAGTCGCACTTTCCCTGAACCAGCGACGGCTGTAGTGAAGATAGGTTATTAAAACCAGCAGAAGCGTCGATAATATCACGAAGATGATGGGCGGAGTGTCCGAATAATTTCCGATCGGAAGAGTAGGAAGCGTCTCATCGTTGAAGAGAGCTCTAACCGCGGCGAATGACGGACGCTTCTCCCGCCAATAACTGACAAGCCCGTAAGTGTAAAGGTATGGATGACCATTCTGAAGGAGATGCGGAACCGCGCCCTTCCAGTCGGAGTAGCTGTTTACTGATATTCCCGCAAAGTTACCATGCTCAACCGCTTCGTAGGCATCTACAAGATATCTCGCCTGGTGTTCAAGTGAGAGCGGGTCTGAATACCCGTTGTGATTTCTCATCTGAGTCTGGGTCCCGACCGACGAAATCCAGTACGTCAGCCCTCCGGATGAAGCGACAGAAATTTCGGCGAGAAAATTCTTGAGCTTGCTTGAAGAGTTGAAAGGAGACAAATCCAGCCCAACGAAATCGGCGGCCGTGGTCATCGTGTCGGCCATACCGGTAAGCGGGGTATAGTAAAGAAGTTTGTCCGTTTCTTTGTGGACAATTGAAGCAGCGGCAGCAATATAGTTGCGGGTCGCGGCAGCCGTTGGGTCAAGGTTGCTTCCCGCCGAGATCGCCACGACGGAAGGATGCGAGCAAGTATTCTGGACAACTTCCTGGAGATAACCCTGCAGGGAGCTTCGGTACCTTTCCGATCCAAGGACAGGCGCGGGCGCATCGACGAGCGGCACCTCTTCGAATACCATCAGTCCGAAACGATCACAGAGATCAAGCAACCCCTGCGAAGGAGGATACGCGACGACCCGGATTGCATTCGCGCCCAGAGTCTTTATGACCGCGACATCCTTTTCCAACTGGACCTCGCTTACCGCCGCACCGACTCCCGGATAGTCGGCGGTATAATTCACGCTCTTCACGAATGTCGATTGGCCGTTCAGGTAGAACCGGCCATCCGAAACCGTCATAGTCCTGAATCCCAAATTCTGAGAGTATTGATCCAGCATCGTCTTACCACTGTAGACGAAGTACTCGATCGAGTAGAGATTGGGATGCGAAGGCGACCATAGGTTCGGATTCTGAACGGTGAGCGAAAGATTTATCTTGACGTTATGGTTTTGGGTAAGATCAAAGTTCACATCCGCTGACTTTGCCACGACGTTGCCCGTCGATTTATCGACGAGGGTCGCGCGCGCGATAAGCGGTATAGTAGTCGCGCCTGAGTCTATCCCGTATCTGGAATAATCTGCCGCATACACGATGAAGTTGCTCTCCACATTCGCAGCCGTGTTGGACGAGTTGAGCTGTATCTTGAACGTGGGATGATCGATATAGACGGGAGGCCTGACTTCGAGATAAA
>JAJYRM010000159.1 GCA_021794075.1 Bacteroidota bacterium
CCGATCTGTCACGGCGGCAAATGTCGAATCAGTGGAAACCTGCAGTCGATAACTCGTGGCGCCGCTGAAGGCGTTCCAGGTTAGTGTCGGATTTATCGAGACTCCTGTCACGCCGGTGACCGGGCCGGAAAGCGTTGGAGCGGTCGGCATCGCTAAAGTGGTGGAATTAACCGAGCGGAACACCAAACTATCCGTTCCCGCAAATAAGTATCCCGAGGGGTTTATAGCTAATGAGAATACGAAAGTCGACGTCATGCCTGTATTCCTTTGCATCCAGGCTGCTCCGTTGTTTGTCGAGAGGTAGACGCCGCCACCATCAGTTCCTGCAAAAAGATTCGTGCCAGATACAGCAAGGGCCCTGACATTGCTATTGCCAAGCCCGCTATTCACTGCACTCCAACTGGTACCGTTGTCTGTCGAAAGACTAATGTCTTCATCAGTTCCTGCGAATATATATCCAGATGGACAGACAGCTAATGAATAGACAAACCTGTTGACATGGAGACCATTGTTTTGTTGAGTCCAGCTATTTCCGTTATCAGTTGATCGGTAAATCCCCCCATCCCTGGTGCCCGCAAAAATGGATCCCGATGAATCTATTGCCAGTGAAAACACAACGACGGCATCTGACCTCAAGAGGTTGTTCCCTTGTGTCCAGGTTTTTCCACTATCGCTTGAAACGTATACTCCATCTTCCCAGGTGCCTGCAAAGATGTTCCCTAACGGACTGATAGCTAATGCCATTACTACTTTTCCAAATGACTGAGTCCAAGAGCTTCCGTTATTCGTTGAGACAAATACTCCCCCGTCTGTGCCCGCGTATATTCTCCCCCACGTGCTAATAACCATTGAATTTACGCATGAGCTCGTTAAACCACTGCTCATTTGTGTCCAGGTGACTCCGGTATCCGTTGAAAGACAAACTCCGCCACTGTAAGTTCCAGCAAATATGCTACCGGAGCGATCAACTACCAGGCTTTGCACAAGGGACCCGTGAGGACCACCAGTTTGTACCCAAAAAGTGGTATCAGCTTGGGAAGCGAATGAAAGAGTCGCAACGGCGAAATAGAATGCCAAGAACGTGCCCGACGTTGTGATGAGCCTTGCAACAAAGTGCCAGATGCGAATACTTAGCTCCTCATTAGCTTCACTTCGATCCTTCATATATCACCCAATCGCTTCCGTAATATGTCGGAGTCTGTGTCCTCCCGTTTAATCTTCTCGACCAGTAAGGGACGCCATTCACCTCGTCTGCCGTGAACTCGTAAAGTTCCTTTGCTGTGATCGTGTCGTTGTGCTGGTAATCGGCACCTCCCTGCAATCCTTTCAAAAAGAAATACGTGAACAAACTCTGCTGCTTATCGCTGTACCAGCCGCTCACCTGGTCACCCGTTGCGCTTGTTATGATCGTAGCGTTCGGAGAAGCCATGACATCCTTGTCCACCGTAATATATATCGGGCTTACGTTCGCAAGGAGAGTACCGTTCACAGCAGCTCCTGAGAAGCAGGCATCGAGAAGGACTGTAATATGTTTCAGTTGTTTCTCCTGATCGATTTTGTCGAGATTCGAGTAAAGGGTTTTGAGGGAGTAACCGTTCAGCGCGACATGGCTCGGGTCGCAATCCACAGGCACAATGTATCCTTCCTTCGAATCGGGATCGGGAGCTCCGTGTCCGCTGTAGTAAATGAAGACCTGGCTCAGACCTTTCCTGACATAATCGTACAACTGTCCCTTATAGTTCGTCTCATTTCCAAACACCCGGATCAGGTCCCCTTGTGTTGCGTCTTGAAGATAAATGATGTTCCCCGGCCTGAATCCCATCGCGGTGACGACATATCGTTTCATTATCGCCGCATCATTGAACGCGTAATCCACTTCCGGTGCGGAGCTGTAGTCTTTGTTTCCGATTATGACCGCTACCGCGTTGGGCTTCTCTGTTCCAGCGACAGGGATATTCTCTCCGATATCGAGTTTAAGATCGGCGACATTCGGTATTGCAGGCTCCCCGGTCTTATTTGCGGCTAAAACTATCTCCTGAACTTTCTTCTGAGGCGTGTCGAAGGGAAGTTCAAGCGTCTCATTATATGAGTCTTCTCCTCTGCTATCATTAACAGCGATGCCCATGCTGACTTCGGTGGCCCTATCGTTCGTGACTATAGTTGCATTGATGTCTTTGTAGGCCCCGGGCTTGAGATCGCCAAGGTTATACACCGAGTCAACCTGAATAGGGAGGACATTCGGACCCAGAGTGACCAATGCGGTAGTGCCGTAACTGGTGCTTGCACCCTTGTTTTGCAGTCGAAGCGTCACCGTAACAATCTCACGCCGCTGTATCTTGCCCGTCCTGTTAGGGTCCTGCACGCCGTAATCGGCGAGTTCGACTTTGGGAGGCTGGGATGCCAACGTCGGCACTACAAGAACCTTCTCAGGGTCTAAATCGAAGCCGTTCTTCTCGAGCACTTTGAGCGTAAACTCGACTCTTCCTGTCGATATGTAGTGAGACGCTTTTAGAAGTATTCGTTCGTTCACCTGCTGATTCGGCAGGATCGCGCCGATTGCAGGAGGATCGGTTATGTATAAGTTCAGATTCTTAACGGATGGGACGAGCTCAATCCTGCAATCCTGTGCTGGCTTCCCGCCGATATTCTTGAGAGTTACGAGGACTTCCGCCTTTCCGTCAGCGCTAAGCGTGTTATTGCCTGTGGAATCGATGAAAGTGACGTCGGCGGTTAGAAATGGTGTATATGCATTGACCTGGTTCGTACCGCTGATATTGACGGTCCGCGACGAATCCGCAATTTGCATTAGAGTTGTCGGCCGCAATGATCCCACCTGGCTCTTGCCGACTATTGTCTGCGCAGATGCGATCTGAACAGAAAACAAGAGACACACGAATAAAAGCTTCTTCATTTCAGTATCTCCAATTCATTGCGGCCTTGAAGGGGGTGAGGGGATAGAGCTGCCACCGGGTTTATGGAACAAGTCGGTACCAAAGTACACCGCCGCAGCCCCGCCGATTATAGCTCCGCCCACGTAAAGGAGCCAAGAGGACCCGCTCTTTTTTTCGCCCAGCCTGGTCACGCTCACTTCGAAATAGAAGTCATCGCCGTCGAGCCCATAGGGAACATCTTTATAGATATGCCATACGATTGTTTTGTTCTGGCCGGGATGGACATCCGTACCGACGTCACCTGAGACATCTATAGGCATCATCTTGAAGAAAGGCTGAGTCTGTCTTTTCAGGACCAATTGTACTTCATACGGTTTATCGTCCGGTCCAGCCAGGTCGTAATGTACCACCACGTTGCTGTCTCTCATGGAATACGAAACGCGGGTGACCGTAAAGTCCTGCGCAAACCCGAGGACGACATTTGACAGGAACAGTGCCATACATGCAATGCAAATACTGAGGAGGCCTCCCTTTGTCATTTGAACCTCTTTATGGTAAAAGGTGCTGACGCGGTTGTCCTCAGCTCTCGCGGGATTCTGACGAGCCATTTCTGAAGATCGACGAATGCGCTTTGATATGTCGGGATTATTCCCAAAGATTCTTGAGTCAAGTGGGGGGAATAGAAATCGATCTTCTTCTTCAGCGCCACGACGTAGATCATCTCTGTCGTAATGTCCTTGTTCGGCGGGAGACCGACTCTGAGTTGAAAAGGGAGTTTTGCAAGCTTCCTTGCAAAGCCTTGTGGCCCTTCAGACACCGCGTACGAGTTATCGGAGAAGTAAGCATTCGGCATAAGGAGCAAGACTGAGTCGTTTGCCATGATATCGAATATGTACAAGTAGCAGTTCTGACTTGCGGCAATTGAGAAGTGAACCGCATCATTCCGATCGATGGCGCCCCGGTCATAGTAAACGTCTTTATCCAAGTGGACTCCTACTTCAAACCCCGGGTCCGGGTCGCCATTATCTTTGGCAACCGTGGCCTCTATCGTAATTGAGTAAACGGGGATATTACTTTCCGTTATCAAGTTAGAGTCGAGGATATTCTCGGCTATGATTCTTCCTGATGTCGTCGAGCTGTTGAGTTCGGTGAATAAGCTCAGGAAGTCCGCAGACTTTCCGCCCTGCATCGCTTCCGATGTCGCCTGGAAAGTTCTCGCGTCGACGGTGATGCCAAGAGCTTTTCGAATTGCATTCGCCTCGGCGTCCTGGCGAGCCCGCCGCCAGCCCTCATCGGGAGTCGCGCTGGTGCTATAGCACCTTCCTGTCGCTTCGACTCTTGACGCGCCGGTCTGGGAATACACGGGCACGACACCTGTGTTTGTCAGAAGTAAGAGTAGAAAGCATACGGGCGCACAAACCCACTTTTGTCCCTTTGCTGCTTGCACAGTTCGGCAACCTTTCTTTAGTCGCTCTCCAAAGAAAAACATGAAATCTATAGACTGAGCAAAAATGCCGAAATAACGGGAAAGCCATTAATGAATCCAAGAAGTGTGCAAGGACTCCGCCCACTGCGCCGCTGGTTTCCCACTGAATTAATGAAAAAATCTAAGTGGTTTTCTCAAGGATTGCAACAATGCGGGAGAGGAAGATGATGAAAATCATATAATTGCGCGACGGTCTGTATTTAGAAGGGACAATTCCAATAATGATGGCAAGCGCCTTGTGAAGGATGAATCAAGGCCGCGCGGTGGTGTGAAACCGTTCTCTGTTCACCTTTTCTCGCGCGGCTAATAGGGCAAGGTCTACTGAACAATTCTCACGACAATGTATGGTGTCTGGTGGATGATGACGCCGGCCTTCTTTGCCTGGCTGAGCTGCTCCTCGAGATGCTTGATTTTCTGTAGCTCTTCGGTGTCGTACTCACGTTGCGGGCGATAGGACACATAGACGTCAGCGGTGACGTCGTTCGCAACGAAGCGCCCGGACGATGTGTGTGCAACACCTGTCAGGTAATCATAGGCATCGTCCTTAATTCGTTGCTCTTCCTGTTCCAGAAGGTTTTTCTGATTCTTGATTTCGATCATCCTCTCAAAGGCCTTCTGAAGCCTCGCCTCAGTATCCATTTTCATGGTGATTGTCTCGACTTCCATGATGATTTCTCCTTATGATTTCAAGATACGCCGGAGGGTCCCGGCGTATCCTTTGTGTTAAAGATTGTTCCCGCCAATTCATCACATGGCGGGATGCTCATTCCAATTCCGACTTAGCTTCACTTCGTTCGCTAAGTTCGGTTGGAATGGCACTACGCTGTCCGGTGGATGAAGAGAGTCAGGGCCAACTTCAGTATGTCCTGTGTCGAGAACCTTACGGATTCAAGCTGCTCCGTAATGTGGACAGCATCCTTGAGGCACTGCAAGAGTTCATCGCGATCGGTGTCCCCGGCCGGCTCATCGTTCCGCGGAGGATCCTTCGGAGAAGGTGGAGCACTTAACGGGGCTGACCCGTCTGCCTTGCTCTCGCTCTTCGGAGTTGCCAGTGTGTCAGAAGCTTTTGGCGCAGCGGTGGCAGACTTGGCGGAGCCATTTGCCGGACTGACTTTGGAGACCTCGTTGATGAAGTTCTTCGAGGACTTAAACTCAATCAGGTCACCTTCACGGAGGGTCGGAACGCTGGACATGAACTTGCTGAAGTTGAACCACTCTCCGTTGACCTTGATGCCCTTCTCGTTCACTCTCTCGATTGTTCCACTAACCGGAACCTTCGATGTCTTCTTTTCAATTTGCTGTAACATGACAGCCTCCATTGTTTTTGTTGATCCCTATCCTGAACAGGTCAAGAGCCTGTTCCTACCTTACTATGCAGAGAATCAGCGAAGATGTTTTCCGGCCTTTTCTCGCAGGGAAACACGTACCCTCTCGAATGTCTTCGAGGATAGATGGAGGCCCTTGCATATCTCCCTGACGGAGTACCCGGCTGTCAGCTCTGACAGAACTGTTTTCTCGCGCTCATTCAGAGAATGGACGAATTCTTGCGAGACATAATCATCGAAAGGATCGGTTGAATCCGAAGCGATTGTATCCTCAAGCGTGGAATCATCCACAATAGGACCTGACAAGTAGCATTTCCCTCTGTTGAACGCATCGAGCCGGCTTTTCCCGGCTTCGTCAAGAGCTAGAAAGCTTCTGTCGCTTATACTCCTCGCGCATAACCGCATATAGTTGACCAGCAGTGCAAAGGTGCATCGTGCGCCGAGCCGAAGGCTTTCCTGATAGGCAAGAAGCAGCAGCTCGTCGGCGTCATCTTCCGTATGAGCGAATACACGTGCGTAGCTCATCAGCGTGGTAACTTCCTGATTAGTCATCTTGTCCCCTCCCTTCCAAGTCGGACAGCCTCATAGCAACTTCTCTGTCCTTCGTGACGAAATAGCCTTCGTAACCCCAACCGCCACCCGGGTAATCTTTGCACCAGCGGTAGATGTAAACGAAGAACTTGTGGACGAGAAGATTCTCGGTGACTCTGATTTTGATTAGGGAGTACTGCCGCTTCAGGTCGGCGGCGAACTGCCTGAACTCAACTTCTGAATCGAACCTCGTATCCATCATTGACCTCCTTTTTGTCCGGATTTCGCGCGCGAAAAAAAAGATGAATGCCCGAACGTAATTGTAATTCTAAGCGCCGGAGCGCAGATGCGAAGGCCACGGTACTATCCTCGAAAGAGAGTGATATCAGATGAGAAGAACCTTTACTGCAGGCGTGCGACTCCGTATAGCCTTGACAGTCCCGCAGACGTGCGGGCTGTCAAGGCTCGCACGCTGCTGAGTGCTTTCATTCACCACAAGTGCCTTCGCAGCAAGCGGAGGCGCTTATCTTGTTCGCGTTCGGGCATTCAATCGGGGGCGGAACGCGGAAGCGTTCCTCCGGGGAGGTCTTATCTTGGAAGGGTTCGCTTAGGAGGAGTTCCGGTGGATGGGTGGCGGGTGGGCTTAGGTTCGCGGGCGGCAGGCGCGAGGGCACGATTATTTGCTTCTTCTTTCCGTTTCCGATCTACTCTCCGCCGTTAGGCGGAGTAGTCGGAACGGAATGAAGAGTTTGTCAGCGGTCCCGACGCGATATCAAGCGTGTCGGGATGCGAGTCATACGCTGTAAGCGGATGTCTCACAAGCTGACTGCAAATATCGTGACTGAGCTAGTGTGCCGACCGTGTGCTGGGGTGGGCGGGTTGGGAATATAAATTTGGGCTGGCCCGATCCCGCTTGAGGAACGTCGCGGGACAAGCTTTCTGGCGCGATGCCTGATCGAAACTGCCTCTTCCCGACACGGTGAAACCGCGGCGGGATGTGGCAGTATCGCTGCGTTTCGTTCTTTTCCCGCGTAGCGGGATATGAACGGCAGCGTCCTCAGGCAGCGTGACAGAAATATAGATCGGGACAGCCCTTCCTTTTGGAGTTGTCGCTTGGGGGAGATGCCCGCAGCGCGAAGGCACGACGATTGATCCCGAGCTCCGTTCTCGACACGAAGGTGTCGTGATGCCCGTAAGACATCGCAGCTGT
>JAJYRM010000160.1 GCA_021794075.1 Bacteroidota bacterium
AGATAGCCCAGTTGGTCAGAGAGCATATATTCTACCGTCGCACTGTCCAGCAACCTGAAATCTCCAGACCTGCCGCCGTTGATATACGCAAGAAGGTAGTGTGACAGCTCAAGTTTGTTAGTTCTCAGGTCTACCGCAGGGTACCAGGCGTTGCCTTCGTGGCAATTCGCTGAGTTCGCATAGTATGGCGTGGCAATGTTAGACGCGTCCATCCCTGCCTGGTGCCAAGAAGTGGCGCTCATCCTGAGAGGAGTGAAGATACTGTCGGCACAATATTCTTCGAACGAACGTCCGGTGATTGTCTCAACGACGAGGACGAGAAGGCAAACAGCAACGTTGCTGTAATGATACTGGGCCGCTGGTCTTACGTTGTAGAAGTTATCACTGCTGTAGTACGTCCGACCGGGGGTGAAGTACCGCACGAGAAAGGTGTCGAGGCACATCGGAGAATCGCCGCATGTTGTAACGGCATCAAGATACGGCCAATTATCTTGAATGCTTGAACTGTGCGTCAAAATCATCTTCGAGGTAATCGAATCGGACGGGAAATACGGATTGACAACAGTCATCTCCGCTGGTAGGTAGTGGTTGATGTTCCTGTTTAGATCAATTAACCCTCGTTCCCAGAGCTGTAGAACCGCGGTAGCCACAAAAGTCTTCGAGATCGATGCGAGGTAAAACAGGGTGGTGTCTGTGACTTCACGTTGCTGGGCGATGTTTGCGTATCCGTAATTCTTGTTCCAGATTATCCCGTTGTCCTTGAGGATGAGAGTTGCGATGCCGGGAATCGACTGGCTAGTCTTGTACTGCAGAAGAAGCGAATCCAGTATCAGGGAGTCCAAATTAACATTTAGCCCGTTCGTGAAAAACCTTGAGTTCTCGCTTCCCGACCGACTTGTGCTACTGAGACCCAATTGAGCGTAAACACAAGTTTGAGAAAGGGCAAGCACCACCGCTACCAGGAACAACTTCTTCATAACTCCTCCATCATAGTTATTTCTTGAAAAATCATCCGACGATGGCGGACGTTCGGTCTGGGGCTCATTTCAACAACATTAGTTTCATTGTCTTAGTGTAAGGACCTGCTTTTACTCGGTAGAAATACACTCCACTCGCCAGACCGCTCGCGTCAAACCGGACTTCATAGGTGCCCGGACCATGCTTTCTATTCACCAGCGTTTTTACTTCCCTCCCGAGCACATCATATACTTTCAGACTGACATTGCTGACTTCTGATATCTGATATGTGATTTCTGTCGTAGGGTTGAAGGGGTTGGGATAGTTTTGACTCAGATTGAATTTCATCGGAGTTTGCTTCGGCTCAGTGACGGATGTCGCGATCATCTCCGACAACGGTCGCCTCCATATGCCGCACCCCGGAATTCCGGCAAAGATGTCCGTGCCGCATATGGCGAGAGACGAGACACCGTTGCTCGGCAAACCTATATTGACCGCACTCCAACTTGCGCCGTTGTCGGTGGAATGAAAGACTCCGCCACCAGTCCCGGCAAAGAGATTCGTGCCCGACACGGCAAAAGCGCTGATGTCTAAATAGCCCGAAGCATCATGAGGTAACCCCGTACGGACTGCAGACCAACTCGTTCCGTTGTTGGTCGAAAGAAAGACCCCGCCGAATTGGGTGCCGGCAAAGAGATTCCTTCCTGACACGGCAAACGCCCTGACACTGTAGTCTGAAGTACCGAATGGATAGTGCGGTAAGCCGGTATTGACTGCGGTCCAACTCTTGCCGTTGTTGGTCGAAAGAAAGACCCCGCCGCCGTAGCTCCCGGCAAAGAGATTCGTGCCACCTGTACCGTCGGGTCTAACTGCAAGGGCCGCGACATAATCAACATTTGTGTTCTTCATGCCGGAATCGGCCTCGTTCCAGCTCGTGCCGTTGTTAGTCGAACGGTAGACCGGGCATTGATTGTAGACACCAGTGCCACCGCCCACGAAGAGACTTGTGCCACCGGTACTTTCAGGGCTAACGGCAAGGCAAAAGACACCGAGGTTCAATGAGCCTGAATCGGCCTTAATCCAACTCGCACCGTTGTTAGTGGAAAGAAAGACGCCGCCGGTCGTGGGTCCCCATCCGCCACTCGAATAGGTCCCAGCAAATAGATTGGTACCCCATACTGCAAGCGCCCTGATGCTTTCATAAACATAATAATGTGGAAGCCCCGTGTTGATTGCAGTCCAACTCGTGCCGTTGTTGGTGGAAAGAAAGACGCCATCCCTTTCAGTCCCGGCAAAAAGATTCGTGCCCGAGACCGCAAAAGAAAGAGGAGACATTCTTTTCGGCAAGCCGGTATTGACCGCACTCCAACTTATGCCGTTATTAGTGGAAAGAAACACGCCGCTCGACCATGTTCCGGCAAAGACATTCGTGCCCGAGACCGCAAAACAAGAGACAGCAAGGTTCGAATCAAGTGAACTCCAGCTCGTGCCGTTGTTAGTCGAGAGAAACAAGCCATCCCTTTCGGTCCCAGCAAAGAGATTCGTGTCTGAGACGGCTAAAGCGGTGATACCGTGGCTTGCAGTATCAAGAGGGAGATGCGGTAAGCCGGCATTGACTTCGCTCCAGCTTGTGCCGTTGTTGGTCGAGAGAAAGATGCCGCCGACATAGCTCTTGGCAAAGAGATTCGCGCCTGAGGCGGCTAAAGCGGTGATACATTCATAGAGTGTATTATCGCTAGTGAGATATGGTAATCCTTTATTGACGGCAGTCCAGCTTGCGCCGTTGTTGTTCGAAAGAAAGACTCCGCCGTAACCAGTCCCGGCAAAGAGTTCGGTGCCCGAGACAGCAAGCGCATAAACACCTTTGTCCTTCAGACCATAATCAGCCTTAGTCCAACTGGAACCGTCGTCGGTGGAAAGAAAGACCCCGCCACCAGTCCCGGCAAAGAGATTGGTGCCCGCGACAGCAAGTGAATGAACAGGTTTGCCCGTTAGAGCAGTGTCAACCTCGTTCCAGCTCGTGCCGTTGCTGCTGAAAAGAATGACGCCGTCATCAGTCCCCACAAGAAGATTCAGACCGCTAACGGCAATACAGTGGACATACCTATATGTCAACCCAGCATTTAGTGGGGTCCAGTTAGTGCCATAGTCGCTGGAAAAAAAGACGCCGTCGCTAATGGTGCCGGCAAAAACATTTGTCCCGCTTGCCCCGTTAGAGCCGAGGGCCAGAGACGTAATCTGGCCGCCGTAAGGTCCATTGGTTTGCACCCACTGTGCCTGCAACGAGCTGCAACCTAAAGCTAGCAGCAGCAACAAGAAAACGCATATCAGACTCTTCATGACTCCTCCTTAACACCTCATATTCGCAAAATTAAACCGCTCACCTGCGAGCCCGCGATTCGGGAATTACTTCATCAGCAGCATTTTCTTCGCGGCTGCGTATTCACCTGCTTCGATTCTGTAGAAGTACACTCCGCTCGACAAGCCGCTCGCGTCAAACCGGACTTCATAGGTGCCCGGACCTTGCTTTCTATTCACCAGCGTTCTTACTTCCCTCCCGAGCACATCATATACTTTCAGACTGACATTGCTGACTTCTGATATCTGATATCTGATTTCTGTCGTAGGGTTGAACGGGTTTGGGTAGTTTTGCATTAATGAGTATACAGTTGGTAACTGCGGCCGCGGTGCCACTCCGGTTACCGCCAGCTTCATCGAATCTGTCCAGAAGGTGTATCCATTGATGGCCAGCTTGAATTTCAGATTGAAATACCCGGGAAAGGTCGAGCTGTCATAATTGACTATGAAGGGACTGGATGGACATGCTTTTGTACCTGGCGATATTTCGGGCAGCGAGAACGTACCGACATTGATTCTCTTCATCCATGGATCATTGCATTCGCAGGTTATCGAAGCCCCTTTGACGGCCGCTGTGAGTCCATCGCTTCTCACGTATGTCCTGGCGCTGCAATATTGGTAGGCAGGTTGATTCTTAAATGCAACGCTGTCCAGGGCGAGTGGTCCGCAGGTAGCAAATGCAGCCACGCTCGGAAGTCGTCTGAATGTGCCTTGTGTCGCATCGTCAGTCCTGAGCGCAATGTCGAAGAAATTTTCATCAGGCGGGACTTGAACGTAACGTCCCCAAACGCTGTCGCCGGCACTTCCGTCTCCGTGGAGTCCGTCATTGTACAACGGTACACTGTCACGGACAACACCGGCAAGGTCGGTAACTATCGAACTCACCGAGGCCGAGTGGCCCAACGGATTTGTCAGCTCAGCGGTGACGAGAACGCTGTCCTGCCCAGGCGGGACATATCCGCGGTTGAGCGCGACATCGTGAGCATAAGTGAGAGTGTTGATCCATTCCACCGCGCGCTTCACAACATCGTCTTCTCCTTTCGCTACGCCGTCGCGCGTCAGCCATACTTCCTCGTCAACAGGTATCGATTTGCGGTAAAGTTTCGCTGAGGTATCAGGAGGGGTGTAACCAACGGCGACCGTCCGCCCCCTGAACCAACCGACAGGAGGATCGCTTAAATCCGTCATGCCAAATGCACCCGCCGATGGAAGTCCGAACGTGCGGGCCATTGGATGCTTCCCCAGGAGATGAACACTCATATCTCCACCGGAAAAAGACCATGGACCGGAGAGAACAGCGATCGGGCGATCATACAAATGCCCTCCGCTGCCTGAAAGCGAACCAAAGGCATTCCATTGAGTGGACACACGCAGCGAACGATGCTCGGTGGCAGTCGCCCGTACAAGAAAACCCATCGCATTCAGATTTTGACTGAACAATGTGCTGAAGCCGCTTGTCCATCGCGCAGCATCGGCCCCCTCGTTCGTCCTGAGGTCGACGATGATACCTTCCGAACTTCTGTCGGCAAGAATGGTGTCGACTGCTGCGAGGAAAGCGGGAGCGATCGGATTAACATGAACCGGCACATTCTCATCCCATCCCAGAACGTAAATGTAACCGATCCTTGTCCCTTCAACGTAGCCCCAACTCACCCGTTCTCCCTTCGAAACATCTGGGAACGGTACTCCCTTAACCGGCAGTTGTTCTGTCGCGTGAATACCCGGCATCGGACCAGTAATAAGGCTGGTCGGAAGATGAACAGTGTCACCAGTCGAGTACTTCACGACATCTATGGTGTCAAAAAGATGCCAGTTCATACCGGCGGCCCCCAGCCATTGATGCATAGCGGCACTTTTTGAACATTGCATGATGAGGTAGAAAGACATCGGGAATTGTACTTTGAACAGATCTTTGTAGAGATCCTTCCAAAGCCGACCGTCATAGCCCAAAATGATATCACCGGGCACTAATCCGAGCGGATGATTGAGCACGGCAGCGTAGACCAATAGCGTCGAATCGGGCAAGGGGGTCAGCGCCGCCCCGAAGTGATCTGTCTGCCCCCAGTTCCACGAAGGCAATTCATTTCCAACCGGAACAACAAGCGGCAGATCTCTCTGCAGAGGCGTGAACGCCACGGCATTCTCGGTCATAAAAACGTGACCATCGTGGAGCTGCCGAACCATGTCAGTGAGGATACCTGACAGCCTTCCTCTACTTACACCGAGGGCTATAGTATCTCTGTAGCTTCTCAGCTGCTGCCAGTTGTCGTCGATCCCTTCAAAAGCGGCGTAGTTCTGATCGATCATGTCCTAGAAGCCATCAAACAATTGGAGCTTTTCAGAAGTTGTTTGTCCTGGTCCCCACGTCGAGTCAATAAGATGACGCCATTCGGGAAGCGTGTGCCTGCCGACGCGCATGGAAGGATCGAGCGCACTTACTTCTCGATTCGGCCTGACTCGCTGCTGACCGGGTGGATTGATGCCGCTCTGTGCAAACGATAGCGAGCGCGGCAGAGTAACGGCCAGCAAAACCAGAAGGACCACATAGGACAGATGACCGAGTCTTGTTCCGAAATTCATAACGCCTCCCGATTTTCTTCAACAAGGTTTGCGGTGTAAGTGACCTTCAGTAGTCACTTCAAGAGTAACATCTTTTTCCCAGCTGTATATCCACCCGCTTTGATTCTGTAAAAATATACTCCGCTCGCGAGCTTAGAGCCGTCGAACTGCACAGCGTATGTACCCGGCGACTGCTTCGCGTTCACTAAAGTCACCACTTCTCTTCCAAGCACGTCATAAACCTTCAATGTCACAAAGCTTACCGCCGGCAGCTTATAGCTTATCGCTGTTGTGGGATTGAACGGATTGGGATAGTTTTGATTCAGAACATACACAGTCGGTAATTGCAGCCGAGACGCAACTCCGGTGAGTGTTTTTGTCCAGAATACAAACCCATTGACGGCCAGCTTGAACTTCAGGTTGAAGTGGCCGGGAAAGGTCGAAGGGTCGTAACTAATTATGAAAGCGGTCGACGGATAGACCTCTGCACCCGGCGATATGCTGGGGAGTGACAATGTACGGGTGTTTATCTTATTCATCCATGGATCACTGCATTCACAACTTATCGACGCTCCCGTGATTGTCGAGGTCAGCCCGTCGTTTCTCACATAGACCCTTACAGCCCAGTAGTTGTATGCACCTTGTTTTGAAATTGCTACGCTGTCTATCACGAGAGGACCGGCTGTAGTAAAGGTGGCAATGTCCGGCGTACAGAAGTACTTGCCTGTAGCCTGGTCGACGGTGCTCACGCTCAGCGAATAGAAATCCTCACCCTGCTGCGGAGGTACGCACGCACCGAACACGCCATCGTTTGGAAACGGATCGCCGTGGGTGCCGTCATCCGAAAGCTGCAAAGAATCCAAAATAGAACTGTCTGAACTGCAATAGATCAGTCGAGCCGTAAATTGGTGATTGGATACGTTCGAGAACGTCGTTTGGAAAAGAACAGAGTCTATTCCCTTTATTGCATAGGGCTGCGGGACCACCGACCTTACCGCATAAATATTCCCATGGACTTGGGCGTACGAGTTCAAGATATTGGCAATCCCCGCAATGTGCACGTAAGGAACAGAAGTCTCGCAGGAATTTTGGAGAATGATGACCCCTATCTTTTTCGATGGATCAAACCCCACATATGTCTCCGCACCTCTGCTCCGTGCTCCATTGTGCCCCCAAAGTCCTCCGGAGGTAAAAGGGTAGAGGAACCAGATGAGGCCCTGCACGCTCGTACCATCAGCCAGATAGCCCAGGTGGTCAGAGAGCATATATTCTACCGTCGCACTGTCCAGCAACCTGAAATCTCCAGACCTGCCGCCGTTGATATACGCAAGAAGGTAGTGTGACAGCTCAAGTTTGTTAGTTCTCAGGTCTACCGCAGGGTACCAGGCGTTGCCTTCGTGGCAATTCGCTGAGTTCGCATAGTAGGGCGTGGCAATGTTAGACGCGTCCATCCCTGCCTGGTGCCAAGAAGTGGCGCTCATCCTGAGAGGAGTGAAGATACTGTCGGCACAATATTCTTCGAACGAACGTCCGGTGATT
>JAJYRM010000035.1 GCA_021794075.1 Bacteroidota bacterium
ATCAATTTCAACGCGGGCAGACTCTCGTCCGGCGTGTATTTCTATGTAATGCAAACCGGAGAAAAGATGTTCAAGCAAAAAATGTTGCTCATGAAGTAAATCCTTGTCCCGCGTTTGAACGCGAGGCAAGCGATGGGCATGCGGCGGGAGGCATCGGCCTCCCGTTTTTTTTGAGGGGTCGGACGAGTCCGAGACAATTTCTAATTGATAGTTCTTACGCAACCGGCTATGTTTACGCAACCGTCGGAATACCGTAATTCCGAAATTCCGACCAATCTTAATCATGTGAAAAGGAGTAGAACAAATGAAACCGACCTTAAGGAAACTAATCATAGCTGCCAGCGTGCTCGTGGCGCTTTCGATCTCCCTCATGCTATTCATGCCGGGCAGGTCGAAAGCCCAGTCGCAGGTCGTCGGCAATATATATTCAAAGGTGACTTTGTATTCCAATGATGGAACGGTTTTGGGGACGTGGACCGCTATAGGGCTCGGCCACATGGATGGGAATACTTTCGTGTTCGACGTTTACCGAGGGGTGGGCGTTTCGAATCAGAGACAAATGCGCATCAACGGGACTTTCACCGTCGAACAGACGGCGCCCTGATCGAAGTGTCGTGCCGGCGAGAAGGTGGACACTTCGTCGTCAAGAGCTACGCACGTATTCGTGACTCCTTGAATGCATTACCCAATGCGTGTTTGATCGCTTGATGATCTTGATATGAGAAGGTGTTCAGGTTAAGCAGAGTGGCGCTTCCATTGGTCTGGATCACTCGCGCTTTACTTGTGCCAATTTCCACGTTTGCCACATCCATCCAACGGATGTTTATACCCTTGCGGAAACGCAGTTTGTAATCGATTCCCTGGTCATCTACCTTCAAATGCCATTCCGCTTTGGCAGATACAATCACGAAAATCAATTGCACGAAACCGATGGCAATGAGTAACAGTCCGTCGTAAAAACCGAAACTCATGCCGTCATTCAAACCGCCGGCTGCAAGAGCGGTTCCATCCGAAACAAAGAAGATGCCCAAGACGATCTGGAATGCGATCAGGCGCTTGCGTCGCTTGTATCGATCCCGGAAGTCGATATTCAGCTGTTCCATTTTGCGCTCCGTTTTCTTTCATAAGCGCTTCCGTCCCTGAACGGGAAAAAAGGGCGGGGACCACGCGAGTCCCCGCGATAGAGTTTATTCCTGAACTGTCTTCGGTTTCAACACGAATTTTTCCGCGGCTTCGTAGACGCCGAACATGGCCGCGCTGTAGACCAGTGTGCTCAACAGCGTGTTGCCAAAGAATGGTATCGCCATAACGTAGCACTGTGCGAGACCGGCAAGCGTCTTCGGGTAGATCGAACCGGGCACTATCCACACCGCGAAATTTGTCGTAACGAAAAACACGACTGCACCCACCATCGAGAGTCCGAGGAGTTTACCCGCCGACACCTTCTTCTCGAGCAGCAGGCCCATCGCGACGATGAGGATAATCGTTCCGTAGACGAAAGCCATCGTCTCTATTCCATAGAACCCGATGACAAGATCGCTGATAAGGAGCGCCGCGACCGGAACCAGGAAGGCGTATCTTTTCTTCAGGTAAGCGCCCGCGAACAACGCTATCGAAATCACGGGAGTGAAATTCGGCGCGTGAGGTATGAGTCTCGAAAAAGCCGCGAACAGAATAAGAATCAACGCTAATAGTATGCCCATGGTTACCTCCAGTTTGTAAATTTATTCGTTATTTGTGTCTAAGATCGCATTCAAGAGATTATTGTTTCTGATGTATCAACTCAGATGCGCCGGTTACCTTATAAAGACAATGCCGTCAGGATAAATCCCCGCGGTGAAAGACCTGTTCGTGTATTCGCCGCTTGATGTGTAAATATATACCTTGCCATCAGCCGTTCCGCTATTCGCTTTAGTAACATAAACGTCCCCCGTGGCACCGTCGGCTGCTATCGAATAAAAATTCCCGTTCATCAGGTCGCTGTTCATAATTGTACGATTCGACATGCTTAACTTAACGACGGAGCTGTCCGCAATCAAGTAAGCGACGCCATCCTGTCCGTCCATCGCGAGAGTGTGCCCTGTGAATGAGGGGATAGTTTTTCCTATAATGATCGAGTCTGTGACGGAATTCGATGACGCGCTGACAACGTAGATGGAGCCGTTGTCTCCCGGCTCGCCGGCGCAGACAACCCAGAAATTTCCCGATCTGTCCGGCTCTACTTCAGTAGGCCCTTTGCCGACAGACACGGTCTTCACCACTTTCCTCGTTGTGGCATTTATAAGGCTCACCGTGTTTCCGCTTCCATAGCCGGAGTTTGCGACACAGACTTCACCGAAAGCACAGGCGATGCCGTAAGGTTCCGGCCCGACCGGTATGGAGTCTTGCGCCATAACCGTGTTTGAAGCAAGGTTGATTACAGAAACAGAATTTGTATACAAATCCGAAACGAAGGCGACGTTCGAAGAATTATAAAACGCGATTCGGTAAGGACTTGTCCCGCTCGGAAAGTAGACTGTCCCGACATAAAGCGCGGTGGATGCGTCCATCACAACTACCTTATCTGAATTGTTGATGACCATATACGCGTTGCCGTTATACAGCTGTATGTCGTTGCCCACGTCGCCGAGGTTCATGCCGTTAGCTAGCTTGAACAGGTCGGACTCGGCGAAGTTGGAATCGGGAAAGTACGCGGAGAGCGACGCGTTTCCCTGGCCGTAGTTCCCCTGGTTTAAGACGTAGACCGCGACTGCCTGCGGAGTGAAATAACTCGACGAGCTTGTCGGCGCCTTCGTGCATGAGTTCAAGCCAAAGCCAAACAAAAGGGGTATCAGGAATTTTTTCATGATGTTTACCTTACTGATTAAATTGGATGCCGAGATCAAAATAAAATGTTCGCAGCGGCATAGGGTACTGCGGAATGACTTGGTAGTTTTCGTTAAACACGTTCTTCACCGAAATGAGCGGCCTCAGATCGAAGTGTGACAGATGTATCCGGGCGCCGGCGGAGAGATCCGCGGTTGTGAATCCTGGGAGAAATTGGTCGTTCTGAACAGTTACATATCTAAAGCTGATATATCTCATCGCCGCTGAAAATGTCAGGATCCACGGAGAGACGGCTGCCACGAGAGAGCCCTGTTCCTGTGGCAAGTATATAAGCTGTTTGTCATATGTCGGTGAATTCGGATCGGAGAGGTTGACGGCCTGGCCGAACGAGTACGTCCCGCGCAGAGCGAGAAAGTCGCGATAGTTTACCTGAGCGCTTAACTCTATCCCTTGTGATAATGTTCTTTGATAGTTTACCGGGCGCCAGATATTTCCTGAGGAGGGTAGCCACACGATTCCGTCCCTTATATTGATCGCATAGTAATCGGCGTCAGCCTGAATATCGACCGGCTCATGAAGGGAGAAGACAAGCCCGGCATCGTAGTTCACGGAACGCTCAGGTTTGATCGATGGATTCCCCGCCCCCGCGTAATAGAGCTCGTTGAATGTCGGTGCCCTGAAGCTTGAGCCGACGCTGGCGCGCAAGTTTACCGGAATGGATTGCACCGGCCTTATGTTCATTCCGAATTTTGGATTAAAGGTAGCTCCAAAGTCGGAATACCAGTCGATCCTTGCGCTCGGAAATATATGAACCATGGATGAGAATGGGCCTTTAAAATTGATCACACCGCTCGCGAATGCGCCAGCGCGCGTGCGGTTCTTCGGCTCCTGCATCTCGGAACTTGTTCCGTGATCCTGTTCGCCGTCAATTCCCGCGGTTCCTTTAAAATCTCGAGAGGAATAATTCAATTGAAGGCTCGGTTGGAATGATAGCATTTTATAGAAATCGTCTATGAAAAAACCGCCCGGTACAACCGCCGGTTGAACGTACCTCAGATAGCCGTAGGTAAATCCTCCCGAGGCCGAGAGGAGAAAATCACCGAGCTTCTGTTCGTGATTGATCACGGAGAATAAATCCCCATCGTATTCCCGCTCTGTCCCGACGTAGAACGGGCCCGTTACAGGGCCAGGCGTACCGCGGTTCGCGGTCATGTTGCTCACGACGATTGACGTCGACGATTCTTTTGCCGGAATAACGATCTGCGCGAACTCGTTATCGCGCACGAAATCGGCTCCATCGCGAGTCATGGGGAATGAATTCAACCCATCGCTGAAATTGAATTTGAAATCGTTTGAGGCTCGCGTCCGTTCCGCCGTTAATGTTATGGATGCGCGCCCCATCTTCTCGTTTACACTCGCACGGCTTCGCTGGTATCCATAAGAACCGGCACCGAAACTGACGCCGACATGAGGAGACTCGCTTGATGCGGTGTTAAGGTTTACAACGCCCCCCATCGCGTCAGCGCCGTAGAGGGAGCTGGAGCCGCCCTCTGAAATCTCGACGTTCCCTATTTCAGATATTGGTATCAGGAAGAGGTCAAGAACGCCGTTCTGCACGCTGTTCAATCTGACTCCGTCCATCATGAAAAGCGTTTCTTCAGCTCCCGTTCCCCTTATGCCGATTGTCGAAAGCTGCGACGGCCCGTAATCTTTCACGTACAACCCGTCGCCGTAGGACAAGATGCTGCCCAGGTTTGTGAAGCCGAGAGACGAGAGCTGTTTCACATCGAGGTCCATGACTTTTGAAGGCGAGTCTTGAGGAGTCACCGGATTTCGCGTGGAGGTGATCACGACGTCGGGCGCCCTGAAGATTCTGAGCGAGTCGGCGTTTGTGTGTATTAGCAATGTAAGAACTAATGCAAGCATTCGGGTCCGGTTAAATAAAAAGCCCCAACCTCGGGGACGAAGTTGGGGCGAAAAAACAAAACCTGATGCTTGTTCAGCCTGAACTTAACCTCTCCCTCGAAGGTCGTAAGACTCCGTAGAGTCTTACTGACTCTCGGAGTTGTGAATTCGAAAAAAGTCGCGGCAGGTCTCCTGGCTCACGGCCATTCTCGCTGTCGCCTTCCCATCCTGATTCTTCGTGGAAAAATCTGGAAAGTGGCTCAAGCATGCTCATGCCGTATACAGTTGCGGGGCAGCTCCCGTTTGGTTCCCGGTTGTTCTTCCGGTCGGGATTCCCTTTTCAGCCCGTCTGTGTTCAATTCAGACGGTCACCGTGACTTCACTGTTATTAAAGAACGCGGAATGAATTTAACCGGCACCTATCGGGAAAGCAAGTAAGAAAAATTTGAACAAGTGGCGATCATCCGGCCGTTGAACATAATGTAGATGACCTTCTTCTCGGAGCGGCGACGTTGGAACTTTGCGATTTTGACGCAGTCCCCATTAAGCAGGAACCCATTTTCTGTCGCGGGGTTGAAGAATCGGCCTTAGCGGGAGTATCTCCCCATTAGCTGGGCTTCGCCAATGACGTGACCTCTCATTGCCTTTAACAGCTCGGCCTTTGTGCAGCCTCCCTTCAATTGCAGCGTCGCGTCGAGAGCATACAGCTTGAAGAAATATCTGTGTGTTCCGCCTGGGGGGCAGGGGCCGCCGTAACCGTAATTCCTGAAATCGTTTTTTCCTTGCAAAGCTCCGTCAGGAAGCGATTCTTCAGGCGGAACATTTTCGGGCAATCCGGTTGCTGTCGACGGGATGTTGAAAATGACCCAGTGCACCCAGGTCCCCATCGGGGCGTCCGGATCATCCACGATGAGGGCAAGCGTCTTTGTGTTATTAGGGATGTTGCTCCATTCGAGAGGAGGGGAGATATCGGCGCCTTTGCAGCCGTACTGCTTGGGGATAGCTTCTCCCTTCTTGAAGGCGCCGCTTGCCAGCACTAACCCTGAGGTGGAATCGGTTGTCATCGCAGCCTCCTTTTTCATCGTCTGTTCATTCTTGCCAGAGCCGCAACTCGCTATGAGGAGAGCGGCCCCTAAAATGATAAGATTTCTTCTCGATGCCATTTGATCTGAGCCACGCTTCTTCTATGTCTCAATTCTAACAGGCGTGCCGAACGTATTCAATACCTGTCACATCGGACATGGAGGCGGAAGGCCGTACAATCCTGCCGGTTGCGGAATGCGAGATGGAGTCTATTTTTGGTGATAGTCTTGCAGGAAGTTTTCGATGGCGTCGAAAGCCCGCTGTAGGAGCGAAGTATCTGGCAGAAAGACTATCCTGAAATGGTCCGGATTGAACCAATTGAAACCTGTCCCTTGGACGATGAGCACTCCTTCCTTTTTCAGAAGGTCGAGGGTGAACCGCTCGTCGTCTTTGATGCCGAACATTTCCGTATCGATCTTGGGGAAGAAGTAAAATGCGCCTTTGGGTTTCGTGCATGAAAGTCCACGGATGTTCTTCATTCTTTCGTAGCCCAGGTCGCGCTGTTTCTTGAGTCTTCCGTTAGCGGCGGTGTGGCTTCGGATGATCGCGTCATCGGAAAGAGCCGGCTCAATCGCGTATTGCGCGGGGACGTTGCTGCAGAGCCTCATCGACGCGAGCATGTTGACCCCTTCGAGATAACTCGACGCGCTGGCAAGATTGCCGCTGAAGACCATCCATCCGACGCGGTATCCCGTTATGAGATGCGATTTCGAAAGTCCATTCAACGTTACGCATGGTACCTCGTTCGTGAGCGATGCAATCGAAACGTGCTCCGCCTCTTCATAAAGGATCCTGTCATAAATTTCGTCGCTGAAGATCACGAGGTCATGTTCCTTCGCGAGTTCGGCAATCTTCAGCAGAATCTCCTTCTGGTATACGGCGCCCGTGGGATTGTTCGGATTGATGATGACAATTCCCTTTGTGCTCTGCGTAATCTTTTTCCTGATGTCCGCGAGATCGGGCTGCCAGTCGTTGAGTTCATCACAGATGTAGTGAACCGGCGTTCCTCCGGCGAGGACGACGGCGGCTGTCCATAATGGATAATCGGGAGCTGGTATTAGCACTTCATCGCCGTCGTCGAGGAGACCCTGCATTGCCATCACGATGAGTTCGCTGACGCCGTTCCCGATGAAGACGTTTTCGGCGTAGGCATCGCGGATTCCTCTACGTGTGGAGTATGCCGCGATCGCTCGTCTGGCGCTGAGAAGACCCTTCGAGTCTATGTAGCCTTCGGCATTGATAAGATTATCAGATATGTGTTGAACGATTTCCTGTGGTGCCTGGAATCCGAAAGGTGCTGGATTGCCTATATTGAGTTTGAGTATTTCGCTGCCTGCCGCTTCCATCTTCTTGGCCTCGTCGAGTACGGGGCCTCGTATATCGTAACAGACGTTTTCCAGTTTCGAGGATTTGTATAGTGTCTTCATTGTTTTGTTGTAAGTTCGAATAGATTCAATTTACAAAAAAGGGAGGGCATTTCTTTTTTCCGATGGGAGAATCTTGTATGCAGCTTCCACAGATGATAATTCGCGGCCGTCCGCCGATGACCGAAAAGTCGGAGATAGGCGGAACGGAAGGATGATCTTACGGTGAGAGGATCTTCGCGCAGAAAAGCTGGGCTGAGCATGTATCTCACAGAGCAGATATGGGAGAGAAACTTGTCGATGATTTCCTGATCCTTATCCTTGTCCGGTCTTGATCGGATGTGCCTTACGGCATGTGCGGTTTCCTCTCATTGAAACGGCGATTGGAGGGTCTGTCACATTTCTTTAACTCCTGAGGTATGAGTGTTAAATTTAGATGTGTATCTAAATCTTAGGGACGGCGACACGATTGCGGCCATTGCCACACCGCCTGGTGAGGGGGGGATAAGTGTGATTAGAATTTCCGGGCAGGATTCATTCGCTGTCGCGGACAGGGTTTTCGTGGGGAAAAGTAGTTTAAGCGCCTCCCCGTCGCACACCGCCCACTTCGGGAAGATTGTCGATGGAGAAGGGAATTATGTCGACGAAGTCGTGGCGTTGACTTTCAAGAATCCAAATAGTTACACGTGCGAAGACGTCGTGGAGGTCAGCTGTCACGGGGGGTATATCGTCACTCAGAAAGTGCTTGGGATGATACTCACTGCGGGGGCGCGTGCTGCCGAACCGGGAGAGTTCACTAAGCGCGCTTTTCTTAATGGCAGGCTTGACCTTTCTCAGGCCGAGGCTGTCGGTGACCTGATTCATTCAAAGAGTGAAGCTGCTTACCGGAGCTCGCTTAGGCAACTTTCTGGCGAGCTTTCCAGGGAGATAAAGGGCGTCCGGGATGAACTTTTGAATCTGGCTTCGCTCCTTGAGCTGGAGCTCGATTTCTCCGAAGAGGATGTAGAATTTGCCAACAGGAAGTCGCTCGAGGGCCGTCTCACGGACGCATTGACAGTTGTCGATGGACTCCTTTCCAGTTATGCGGTTGGGAGAGTGTACAAGGAAGGAGTGAGGGTAACGATTGCCGGAAAACCCAATGCGGGAAAATCAAGTATTCTAAATGCTCTCCTTCGAGAAGATCGTGCCATTGTGAGTTCAATACCAGGAACCACTCGTGATACGATTTCTGAGAGTGTGGTGATTGACGGCATAGTCTTTCGCCTGACCGACACGGCGGGATTAAGAGAGACGGCTGACGTGATCGAGCGGCAGGGGGTTGACCGAGCGCAAAAGGAAGCTGAACAAGGTGATATCCTCCTTCTGGTATTGGATCTCTCCGAAAATTATTATAACGGCATCGACCCTTTGTATTCTAAGTTGGAACGTATCTGTGGTGCTGCGGGCATAAAGGTAATTAAGGTTTGGAATAAGCTGGATATTCATCGTTCAGGCGCACCAAGATTACCGGATGAAGGTCGGGTTTTTTATGTCTCCGCGTTGACCGGAGAAGGAATTGAAGCGCTCCGAAAGGGGTTATTAAGTGCGGTACTGGCCGCTGATCTGGGAGAGACTTCAGTTGTGGTGACAAGTGCTCGCCACAGGGATGCCTTGTCCAGAGCTGGAAAAAGCCTCCGGTACTCCCTGGAAACGCTGAGGAGTGGAAGGTCCGGTGAGTTTGTTGCTATGGACTTGAGAGCGGGCCTAAATGCCCTTGGCGAGATTACGGGCGAGATCACAACAGACGATATCTTAAACAACATTTTTTCTAAGTTTTGCATAGGAAAGTAGTAAGCAAAGTTTCACGTGGAACAGGAGCAATTTTCGAAGATGTTCACTTGCACGAGGACATCTCGACTGCGAGGAAATAGATAGGGAATTCGAGAAAGATGACAGAGAAGAAGTACGATGTGATCGTTGTCGGTGCCGGTCATGCCGGCATCGAAGCTGCGTTGGCCGCTGCCCGGATGGGGTGTTCCGTGATGATGGTAACAATGGATATTGCCGCTATCGGGCGCATGTCGTGCAATCCCGCGATTGGTGGAACAGCCAAGGGAAACCTCGTGAGGGAAATTGATGCTCTTGGTGGCGAGATGGGAAAAATTGCTGACGCCACCGGCATACAGTTCAGGATGCTGAATCGTTCGAAGGGGCCTGCCGTCTGGTCGCCGCGCGCGCAGAATGATAGGGAGGGGTACTCAATCGAAGCTCGACGACGGGTCGAGGCGCAGGAGAATGTGCATATTCTTCAGGATATGGTCACTGATGTATATGTGGAAAATGGGGAAATGGTCGGTGTGCAAACTGGGACCGGTGTCAGGGTGCCATGCAAAGCCCTTATCATCTCGTCCGGTACTTTTCTGAACGGCGTGATGCACACCGGCCTGAAAAGCAGGATTGGTGGACGCTTCAACGAGCCTCCCGCAATTGGCCTAACCGCTTCGCTTGAGAAACTTGGTTTCGTCAGCGGGAGACTGAAGACAGGCACTCCGCCAAGGGTGGACAAGCGAAGCATCGACTTCAGCAAAGTTGAAGAGCAGCCAGGTGACCCCGATCCTGAGCCTTTCTCGTTTCAGACAAAGGAAGTGACCAGGGATCAGGTCAGCTGTTTCCTGACGTACACGAACCACGACACTCATGAGCTGCTGAGAAATGGATTCGATAGGTCACCGATGTTCACGGGGCTGATTAAGGGAATCGGTCCGAGGTATTGCCCGTCCATCGAAGATAAGATTGTGAGGTTCGCTGAGAAGGAGAGGCATCAGATATTCTTGGAGCCTGAGGGACGCGACACGAACGTTGTCTACGTGAATGGCTTCTCTACCAGTCTCCCCGCCGAGGTCCAGTACGATGCAATGAAGACGGTCCCCGGGCTGGAGAATGTCGAGATGCTTCGGCCTGGATATGCGGTTGAGTATGACTTCTTTCCTCCACACCAGGTGAAACTTACCCTCGAGACCCAGCTTGTGAAAGGGCTGTTCTTCGCCGGGCAGATAAACGGCACTTCCGGTTATGAGGAGGCTGCGGGACAGGGAATCGTGGCTGGAATTAACGCCGCGTTAAGGGTAAAGGGCGGAGATCCTTTCGTACTCAGAAGATCCGAGGCTTACATCGGAGTATTGATCGATGACCTCGTCAACAAGGGGACTAGCGAGCCTTACCGTATGTTCACCTCCAGAGCGGAGTACCGCCTGATGTTGAGACAGGATAATGCCGACCGACGTCTGATGAAGCACGGCCATAAGTTCGAACTTCTTCCTCCCGATGTTTACGATGCTCTTCGAAAGAAAGAAGAATACATTTCTGTCCTCACTGATTACGTCCGCCAGAAGAGTGTTCCTCCGGCAGCGGTGAATTCTTATCTGGAATCGATCGGCTCTACAATCTTGTCGGAAAATGAAAAAGTGTCACAGCTTATTAAGAGGCAGGATGTGAAGTTGTCAGAACTCTTACAGATGGAGTTCTTCCGATCCGACTCGCTTCCGCTGGAAGCCGCGAGTCATAAACATGTAGTCGAGCAGGTAGAGATCGAGACGAAGTACGAAGGATACATTGTCCGCCAGCTTGAGGAGATCAAAAAGTTTGAAAAGTTTGATTCGATGGAAATCCCGGAAGGATTTGACTACGCTCGAGTGAAGTCTCTATCTACCGAAGCAAGAGAGAAACTAACGAGAGTCTTGCCTTCCTCTATCGGGCAGGCAAGCCGTATTTCGGGCGTATCTCCGGCTGACATATCCGTGCTGATGGTTTACCTCCACGGTTGAACAGGTGGGATATTGCGCCTGACCGTCGGAAGGTTTCACGTGAAACAAGAGCAATTGAACTAATCTTAAAGCATAAGAAACCGTTGATTCTGCTCGAATCAAGGGAATTTGCTAACCATTAATGGAAATTTTGGAAGTTGGGAGTGGTTAAATGGCTGATGGAAAGGACCTGTTCAAAGAGCTGGCATCTCTGACGACGGAGAAAAGAAATATTGCCTCGATGAGGATCGACATGGCAGACCCCATCGAGATCATCCGTATAATTAACGACGAAGACAAGAAGATAGCTTTCGCTGTTGAGCAGGAGCTACCTTATATCGCGAAAGCCGTCGAGATGGTGGCACACACGTTCGCGAATGGAGGCCGTCTCTTCTACATTGGTGCAGGCACCAGCGGAAGGATCGGCGTCCAGGATGCGGCCGAGTGTCCGCCCACCTTCGGCAGTGACCCGGAGCAAATACAGGGACTCATAGCGGGAGGAAGGCGGGCGATCTTCAAGGCTCAGGAAGGCGCCGAGGACAAAGAGGAAAACGGCGCGAACGACATCATGGCACACGGCGTAACGGAGCGGGATGTCGTATGCGGGATAGCCGCCAGCCGAAGAACTCCATACGTCGTCGGCGCGGTTAAGAAGGCGCGGGAGATAGGAGCAAAGACGCTCTTCGTGACTACCAACCCGCGTTCGCAGTTCAACATCGACGTAGACGTTGCCATCTGTCCGGAAGTCGGTCCCGAAGTAATCATGGGCTCGACGAGAATGAAGTCCGGCACCGCACAGAAGATGGTCTTAAATATGATAACGACGGCCGCAATGGTCCTTCAGGGAAAAGTCTACGAGAATATGATGGTAGACCTGCAGATGACCAACAAGAAACTTGAAGAGAGATCGAAAAAAATAGTGATGACGATAACCGGCGTCGATTACGATGAGGCGGAGAGAGTGCTCAGACTCGCGAACGGTCATGTTAAGACGGCAGTTGTCATGATTAAGGCAAATGTAAATGCCGAAGATGCGAAGAAGCGTCTAGCAAAGGGGGGCGGTTTCGTGAGGCGGGCGATAGAGGGAGAAATTGGAAAACACTAACTTGATCCGCCTGATGACGGATCTCGATTCAATTGAAACGAGCCGGACGGTCATTGGCTCGATTCCTGCAACAGGCACGACGGCGCTTCATTGTTTAAGCATCCCGTATTTTGCTTTCGTGCTGACAAGGCTTCTGAAATCAGATAAGTCACCGCTTCTCCTAGTCATCGACGAAGAGGAAGCGAGTGAGCGACTTCAGTCGGACTTCACGGTCTTCTCCGGCATTCACCCGATCCAGCTGACAGGGGATGACCAAGGGGAACCGGACTCAGGAACCTTCGGTCTCAACCTTGCCGGTCTGTTTGAGTTCTACTCCGGCGCAAGGAATCTTTACGTCTGCGATTATGCCACTATCTTTCGTAAGATGCCCGCGCATGAGACCCTTAAAGAGACTGCCGTTATAATAAAGGCGCAAGCCGACGTAGATCACGACGAGCTCATCAAGAAGCTGTCCAGATATGGCTACCAGCAGAAAGATTATGTCGAAGAGGTGGGCGACTTCGCGGTCCGCGGAAGCATAATAGACATCTTTCCGGATTCCGGTGAAAACCCGATCAGGATAGATTTCTTTGGCGACAATGTCGACTCGATACGCGTTTTCGACGCGGTCACTCAGCGCTCGATCCAGGGGATCGATTCGTTTACTCTCCTCCCCTTTGCCAACTCGGCAAAGGACTCTTCGCCCTTCTCAGATCAAATCCCCCAGGGGACAAGGATAATCTTTCACGAGCCCGCGGCGATATCCGAAGATTTAGCAGGAGACTTCCCTGAGCTTGTGGAACGAGTCTCAAAGAAAGCAACTATCCTTTACTGGAAGGTGCTTGAGAGAGTTGCGGACGAGCCTGGAGTGGAGGTGACTCCGCAACCGACGTTCGGGGGGAAACTTCAACTCGCCGCGAACAAAATCGCTGAGCTATTTGCGGATGGCTACAGGATAACCGTAGCTTCGAGTACCAGGCATTTGGAGGATAATTTCCTCAACCTTCTCAACGAATACGACGACCTTAACGGTACCATGCTCAAGCAGGAGGTCCAGCTCGTGCAGGCGTCGCTTTCCGGTGGGTTCATTCTCCCAGTCGACAAGTTTGCATTCCTTACCGAACATGAGATATTCGGCCGTCGATCGCCGCTAGTCTCCAGGAAAGAGAAGGCAAGGAAGTTCGTTGGACTTTTGCGCCGAGATTTGAACTCGCTCCGAAAAGGGGACTACGTCGTCCACGAGGAATATGGCATCGGGCGGTTCCTTGGCATGCAGAAGCTGAAGATAATAGACAGCACGCAAGAATGCGTGAAGATTGAGTATGCCGATGGCGACATGCTTTATGTCAACATAGACTACGTCGGCAGGCTCCAGCGATACGCCTCCGAGGACGGTTTCAACCCCAAACTTTCCAAACTCGGCGGCGCCGACTGGCAGCTCATGAAGACCCGCGCCAAAGGAAAGCTAAAAGACATTGCCAAGGATCTGATCAAACTATACGCGGACCGTAAGAAATCCAAAGGTTTCACATTTCAGAAGGACAGCATTTGGCAGCACGAACTGGAGGCGTCGTTTGTGTATGAGGACACACCGGACCAGTCTCGTGCCACCTCCGAGATCAAGAAGGACATGGAGAGTGACAACCCGATGGACAGGCTGCTGTGCGGAGACGTCGGTTTCGGAAAAACGGAAGTTGCCGTGCGCGCCGCCTTCAAGGCGGTAATGAGCGGGAAGCAGGTCGCCGTCCTCGTCCCCACGACGATCCTTGCCGAACAGCATTACAACACCTTCCGTGACAGGCTTGCCGAGTACGCCGCGAGAGTCGAAGTGCTCTCCAGATTCAAGAAGAAATCGGAGCAGAAGGTGATACTCCAGAAACTCGAAAAGGGGGATGTCGACATCGTCATCGGGACACATCGGCTTCTTTCAGGCGACGCGAAGTTTCACGATCTGGGGTTGTTGATTGTCGACGAGGAGCACAGGTTCGGTGTCGAAGCAAAAGAGAAAATCCGCCAGCTGCGCGCTAGCGTAGACACACTTTACATGACCGCAACGCCTATCCCGAGGACTCTTTACATGTCCCTCTCATCGGCGATGGATATTTCGATCCTTCAGACGCCCCCCGCCAACAGGCTTCCGATTGATACCTACATCATCAACTTCGACGGAAAACTCATACAGTCCGTCATAGAGCGTGAGCTTGGCCGCGGCGGACAGGTTTACATCGTCAGCGACACGGTGAAGGACCTGAACAAGCTGGCCGACTTCGTTCAAAGGAGAGTTCCGGGAGCGAAGGCCGGAGTCATCCATGGGAAGATGAAGGCGACAGAGATCGAGCGCACGATGGTTCATTTCCTCGAAAAGAAACTCAACATTCTCATAGCCACCAAGATAATAGAATCAGGTATAGACATACCCTCGGTGAACACGCTCATTGTCAACAACGCTGACAGGTTCGGTCTCGCGGAGCTTTATCAGATTCGCGGCCGCATCGGGCGATCCAACGTGCAGGCGTACGCGTATCTCATCGCGAAACAGTTCTCATACCTGACCCGAGACGCGGTGCGGCGGCTAACCGCGATAGAGGAATTCAGCGAGCTCGGCTCCGGGTTCAACCTCGCGATGCGCGACCTCGAAATCCGCGGGGCGGGTAACGTGCTCGGGAGAGAGCAGAGCGGATTCATAAATAACCTCGGATTCGAGATGTACAACAAGGTACTGGAGGAGGCCGTGGCCGAGGCGAAGTTTGAAGAGAACCTTACGGAGCAGCTCGACACGCTTACCCGGAGAAAGGTCGAACCACAGGTCACCGCCGATGTCGACGCTTACATACCCGACGACTATGTCTCCCTCGACGCCGACAGATTCGATTTTTACAAGCGCCTCTCCCGGGCCGCGATGGCAGCTGAGGTCGACGACATCCGGGCTGAGATGCTAGACAGGTTCGGCAAGATACCAGAACAGGCGGATAACCTCTTCAAACTGATCAAGCTCAAGATAGGACTCGAACCTCTCAGAATACCTAAAGTCGAAATGAAAGCCGCAACCGTCGACATCATTCTTCCTTCCGACGACCATGAGTTCTACAAAGAGATATTCCCGCTGATGATGAATGCCCTCGACAGGATCGGCGACATCAAATACAGGGTCACGCAGGAAAACGCGAACGCGAAAGTTGAAGTGAAGTTTGTATCTGGTGGATCGGAAAGCGAAGGGGCGAAGATAGATAGACTCGAACGGCTCGTCGAAGTCCTGAAGATAATTTAGTCTGGTCGATTTCCATGGAGTGGCTGATCACGACTGAATGCCGGGGAGCGAAACTCACTCCCCGGTCTTTCGCAACACTATTTACTGATTCAATTCAAAGCATGCAGTATCGCAATACGGATAGCGCAAGTTCGACACAAAACACACCTCCGTCGCTTGCCGCTGCATATTCCCTATTCAACACGGAATTTCTTGAACGCATAATATTTCGGCACATCAGTAACAAACGTGAAGATTACTGAAAAGACAAGGACGGCAAATACTTCGCTTGGAGTTATTGCCGGGATTATTATCCCATAAATACCGAGGAAGATAAACGCGACTACTCCGCCCAGCGTCGCGATCGTCAACGCGCCGCCCGGAAGCGAATCCCAGAAAAATCTTCTCTCGCGAACGCTGATCACTCTGAACTGGCTCGTGAAGACTAGCATCAGAAGCATGAATGTCTGAAGTTGCGGGAAGCTGAGGTGCAGGTAATCCTTTCCCCAAAGCAGCGTCGCGATTCCGCCGATCACGAACAACCCGCCGACTGCCAGGGAGGCGAATGTTATGTCTCTGACGTTCCAGTTGTTCGGCGCAATGGTGTGTTTCACGTTGTCTGTCGCGAGGGACATTGTCACGAAATCGAGCGCGAACACGAGGAGCGACATGCCCAGAAGAGACAAAACCATCTTGTCGATCATGAAGAAGCCGACCATAAGCAAACCGACGAGTTGTACCACCTTGGTGACTTTGTTTATCACCCATGTCAACATTCTCTGGTATGTTTCGCGGCTGCGCTTGACCGCGTCGACGATGACGCTCACGCCGGGCTGTGTCAGCACGACGCTTGCCGATGCCTTCGCGACATCCGTAGAATTGCTGACCGCGATTCCCATCTCGGCCTGCTTGAGGGCTGGGGCGTCATTCACGCCGTCCCCCGTCATGCCGACCATGTAGCCTTTTGACTGAAGGAGCTTCACTATCTTGTATTTATCCTCGGGATAAATTTCGGCGAATCCGTCGCTTTCCGCGGCCTTCTTCGCCTGTTCGTCCTCGCTTAAGTTCGCGATGTCGGAAAGCCTGATGACGTTAGTGCCTATACCGACCTGGCCCGCAATTTCCCTCGCGATCGCGAGGCTGTCGCCCGTGAGCATTAACGGCTTCACGCCAAGTTCCTTTACCTCCTCGATCATCTTCTTGCTGTCCGGCCTCGGCGGGTCGGCAAGCGGAATCAAACCCGCAAGACGGAGATCGTCAGGGTTACCATCAATGGAGCAGGCCACGGCGATTGTGCGATATCCCTTCCGCGAAAAAGAATCGATCTGCTTATCGACATCGGCGGTGGTTTCTGCGTCAAGACCATTGCACATTCCGAGAATAACCTGCGCGGCGCCCTTCACAGCGCGATATTGCTTCCCCTCGGTTTCGAATATCGCCTCGGTCCTTTTGATGGCAGGATTGAACGGAGTGTAGGAGATTTGCTTGTGGGAATTCATGCTTATGTTCTGGCTCTTAGCGAAGTCGATCACCGCTAGGTCGATCAAATCCATCCCTTCGTACCTCGATGCGAGCACCGCCGTCCGAATTACTTCGTCCTTCTTGAAACCTGAGTACGGTATGCTGTCGGTGACTGCCAGCTTGTTCTGAGTGATTGTTCCTGTCTTGTCGAGACAGAGCACACTGATGGATGCTGCGTCCTCAATCGAGTCGAGTCGAGTCACGAGTACCCCCTCCGCCGCGAGCTTTGTGCCGGTAGCCGCCTGAACGATCGTCATGACAGCGGGTAGGGCGACCGGTACCGCGCCCATTAGGAACACGACGATAAATGTGAGGATCAAGAGGGCACTCATGTGCATTGCGAGGGCGTAAAGGGCAACCACGAGCGATGCCGCGATTCCTAGGTACATCATGTCCTTCACGATGTTCATCATGATCTCTTCCTGGTGAGATTTCGGTTTCGCGATCTTGACCAGCTCTGCCGTCTTGCCGAAGTAAGTGT
This sequence comes from Bacteroidota bacterium, assembly GCA_021794075.1. GTDB lineage: Bacteria > Bacteroidota > Ignavibacteria > Kryptoniales > JAKASW01 > JAKASW01. Next base: position 17,294 of record JAJYRM010000035.1, read on the forward strand.
TCGCGCCGGTATTGAGCACGACGCACTTTGCTTCTCCGCGCCTGACTACGGATCCTGAATAGACCACGTCGGAATTCTGTTTCTCGACAGGAAGGGACTCGCCGGTGAGGGCCGCTTCGTCTATGGAAATGTCTCCGCCGACGATCTTAGCGTCCGCTGGGATTATATCACCGAGTTTCACCATGAGAATATCACCCGGTACTATGCCGCCGGCCTCTTCGGTTGTCCATATCCCGTTTCTCAGAATTTTCGCCTTGATGGCAAGCCGCTGCTTCAGCAACTCGACCGCCTTCTGCGACCCGCGTGAGTGCATAAACCCAATTATCGCGTTCACCGTGAGGAGCGCGAAGATGATTATTCCTTCGAGCTTGTGCTTCAGCACGAAGTCAAGTACCATGGCGAATTCGAGGAGCCATGGCATCGGACCCCAGTATCTTTTGAGAAATACCAGGACAGGATTTTTCTTTTTTTCCGTAATTTCATTTCGACCGAAGAACGAAATGCGTTCCTGGATATCTGAATCAGAAAGTCCTGACTCTGTCGATTTTAGAAGTTTGTATGTGTCGTCTAATGACGAGGTTTTGAAGTCAGAAGTCGGTTTAATTTGGAAATCCATTTGGATTCGTCCTTGTTCAAAGTAGGAATTTGTATCAAAGATTAGATGCTTAATGCAGGATTAGGTTCTCAATTCGAATCACACAGTTGCTTTCTTGATTCAATATTACCAGCAAAGTGAATCCTTTTCAAGGTGCTGCACGAGCTGAAATTGGGGAAACGCGTGATCTTTGCGTTTCTATGTTGAGGCCAATGAAATTTGCTACCGAAGTTTGATGTTATTCAGGTAAAGAAAGGAGATTCTATTGACGGACGAGTCAATATTCGAGATCGCCACTCTTGGTGGCGGATGTTTCTGGTGCACTGAAGCTGTGTTCGACGACCTGAAGGGTGTAATCAGCGTGGATTCGGGATACTCCGGCGGGACGGTAGCCAATCCTAGCTATGAACAGGTATGTACAGGCAGAACCGGACACGCCGAGGTGGTCCAGGTAACTTTCGATTCCCAGGCGATCTCATACGAAGATATACTCAGGATATTCTTCACCGTACACGACCCAACTACGCTTAACCGGCAGGGGAACGATGTCGGGACGCAATACCGGTCGGTTATATTCTATCACAACGAAGATCAGAAGAAGTCGGCGGAAAAGATCCTGAAGGAGATCACCGCCGAGAACATTTATGATGATCCGCTGGTGACTGAGCTTTCTCCATTTAAGGAGTTTTATAAGGCAGAAAAATATCATCAGGAGTATTTCGTGAATAATCCTAACCAGGGATATTGCCGCGTCATAATCGCACCGAAGGTCGCGAAGTTCAGAAGCCATTACAAAGACAAGTTAAAATAAAACATCTATATTAAAGCCGTCGGTGAAGACAGCCGGCGTGGCGCGGAGTAGAGACCCTTCTGGATTCGAGATTGACGCTGGGGTCCGTAAGGAGCAGGTCATAATATTCATAAGACTTGCTCGAGTCACTGAACGGAAGACTATTTCCCCTCGTCAATAAATGCAAAAACTCAATGGAGACTCTAAGTGAAGACATCGAATAACACGGTACTGATCACCGGCGGTGGAACCGGCATAGGCTTCTGTATCGCTGAGGAATTCGTCAAATCAGGGAACGAAGTAATTATCTGCGGGAGAAGGGAAGAGAAGCTGAAAGAGGCGAAAGAGAAGCTTCCTGATATCAGCACGAAGGTCTGTGACGTATCCAGCGCTAAAGACCGGGAAGAACTCTTTCGTTGGGTGACCACGAAGTTCAACGGCATAAACGTGCTCGTCAACAACGCGGGCGTTCAGAGGATGATCGATTTCAAAAAAGGCGCCGCCGAGCTGGCAAAGCATGAGAACGAAGTAGAGATTAACCTTACGGCGGCAATTCAGTTGGCTGCGTACTTCATACCTGGACTCATGCAGCGTGAAGAAGCCGCAATAGTAAATATATCTTCGGGATTGGCGTTCATCCCGCTTGCGATCATGCCAATTTATTGTGCCACGAAGGCTGCACTCCATTCCTTCAGCATCTCGCTGAGGCATCAGCTCAAAGATACCTCAGTGAAAGTCTTCGAGGTAATACCGCCTACTGTCGATACGGAGCTTGATAAGGGGACCCGTGATTTGAGAAACATGACGTACAGGGGTATTCCCCCGTCGGAAGTGGCGGCAGCGATGTTGAAGTCGCTGGCGGTCGACGAGTACGAGTGCCTTGTCGGTCAGGCGAAGAACCTTATGGAGGCGTCGCGGGCAAACTTTGCCGAGCAGTTCGGCCGAATGAACCACTAGGAAAGCGGAAGGGCTGACAGTACAAAGCGTTGCATCAAGCCGCGTGAAGGCAAACCATCGGAGGAATAACTGTGGAGGAGTTTGAGATTCGCGACGCGACGAAGGAAGACGCCGCGTTGTTTGCTGAATACAGGTTTCGCATGTTTGTCGACATGCATCCTGAAACGGATTTCGAAAGTAGAAAAAAAGAGTTTGTCAGGAAATCGGAAGTTTATTACTCAGGACACCTAGGCTCGAAAGACGAGTATAGCTGTGTGGTGGTCGTCAGCGAAAGAGTCGTGGCGTGTGGGTCGATCTCCTTTTGGGACAGGCCGCCGCACATCGATTATTTCGAGAACAATATTGGTTATGTCCACAGTATTTACGTTCGAAAAGAATTCAGGCGCCGCGGAATCTCGAAGGCCGTCATGGCGCGGCTTCATGAAGAAGCGAGGAAGCGCGGGATGCGCAAAGTTGGGCTTCACGCTTCTGAGTCAGGCCGTCTGGTATACAAGCCCATGGGATATAAAGGGAATGATTCTTATCTCGAAGTTGAGCTTTGATGAATCTCAAACGCTGATGCATTAGATTAAAGCGGAGTCGCCGACAGGGAAAAGGGGCGACCCGATTGACCAAATCGTCGGAGGGCTTAAAATGGGCGAAATAGTTGCCAGATGCGGTTTCAGATGCGATGAATGCGCCGCCTACGCAGGGAACAAACAGTCACAGGATGACAGGGTCAAGGTTGCGGCGGCGTGGAACAAATATTTCGAGCTTAACCTCTCGCCGGAGAAAATTCGCTGCAACGGTTGTTGGGGCAATACATGCCCCGGAAGCGACCTTCCGGATTTGTCATGTCCAATCCGTGCCTGTGTCATGGAGAGAAGCATGAACACATGCGCAGACTGCTTCGATTATCCTTGCGAGAAGATGGAAACTCGTATGCAGGGCGTCGAGGATGTGATCGCACGGTTCAAGGACAAGATAACCCATACAGAGTACAACACGTACCTTGCTCCGTACGATGCAAGAAAGACTCTGAATGAGTTGAGGGACCGAAGGGTGGACAGAATAGACTGAGCGAAGAAGTTCTTATAAAGGTATTCTCAGTCTTAAACATGCCAAAATACCGTTGAAAAGGTCTGTCGATTTAAGTATTATGAGTTACAAGATTTTCCCAATGGAGAGACGCCGACCTAACCGAATCCGAAAGTCAGAGCTGAAGGCAGACTTCACATTAGATTCAAGCCTCACTCGCAAAGGGGATACGCCGGTGATGGAAAGGCTAACGGCTCTACTTTCAAAAGACCTGGGGTTTCACGATGCCCCTGTCAGCAATGGCAGGCATAATTTTCATTCTTTTCCCGCGAAGTTTCCTCCACAGCTATCGCGCTTTTTCATAGAGAATCTGTCGGTGCCCGGCGAACTTGTCCTGGATCCGATGTCAGGTTCCGGGACGACTGTTGTGGAGGCAGCATCAGCGGGCAGAGTGGGATTGGGATTCGACATTGATCCTTTGGCTCTTCTGATCACGAAGGTCAAGCTTACCCCACTTGACACGGCTTCGGTGGAGCGCCAAGTTAACAAGGTGGCACAGGAGGCGGAGCTTTCCTTGATGCACCCGTCCAGATTGGAAAAAGAGGTAAATGGCAGATTCGACGAAAAGACAAAGCAATTCATAGACTATTGGTTTAGTGAACAGACCCAGATCGAACTGATGAGTCTCCTCATTCAAATCGAAAAAGTCAAAGATCCTGACATAAAGGATTTTCTGAAGCTTACCTTTTCGGCGATCATCGTAACGAAGTCGGGAGGCGTTTCCCTTGCCTGGGACTTAGGACATACACGTCCCCATAGACTCAATCAAGGCAAGCCTAAGAAATACAAACCCGCAATTCCCGAGTTCGAGAAGCGTGCTACAAAGAACCTAATGGGGCTGACGAGCAACGGCGAGATGGTAGAGAGAAGCCGCGTTCGGTTTGGAAATGCTGAGAACCTTCCGTTGCAGGATGAAAGTATAGATCTCATTGTCACATCTCCGCCATACGCATCGAATGCGATAGATTACATGCGGGCTCACAAGTTTTCGTTAGTGTGGCTAGGCAATGAGGTTGATAGCCTGACCGAGCTTCGGAGCAAGTACATCGGCGGGGATAAAGTTACCGACTTTGATTTTGAATCTTTGCCGCCCCTTCCGGAAAGCGTAATATCAAACATCTCTAAACTAGATAATCAAAAAGCATTGGTACTTCGTAGGTACTATTCAGAAATGACAAGAGTCCTTAATGAAATGCGTCGGGTTTTGAGACCCGGAAAAGTGGCAATTGTAGTCGTAGGATCTTCGGTGATGCGAGGAATAGATACGGAGACTGACAGGTGCCTGGCCGAAATAGGTAGGGCACTAGGCCTACCTTGTGCAGGCATAGGAGTCCGACTGCTGGACCGCGATAGGCGCATGATGCCGACGAGCACAAAGAGCCGCGCGGATTCGCAGATAGAGAACCGAATGCATCGAGAGTTCGTGCTAGCGTTTGTGAAACCAAACTAGGGGGTAGAAGAATGGACAAGATTTACCAGATACGCCATGCGTACCATTCGAGAGCTCTGAAATCTGCAATGTATCTCAAGAAAGGTCATATACCGAGCATTGCAGACGTGAGCAGTAAGGGGAGCATCAGAATATCAGAGGCCGTCATTACCCACATCGGGATCAGCCTCGGCAAGAGTCAAATCGAGGGTCAAAAGGCGGGCAAAATTTTCGAGCAACTCACCAGGGATTTTCTCGAAGAGGTCTTTACTTATTTGAAGAATGTCCGCCCGGGGAAATGGAGGTTTTCTGTGCACGAGGAAATATCTGACTTTGCGCAGTACAAGCATCTTGGAGAGCTCACGAATATTCTTAAGGGTGAAGTTCCCAAAGACACTCGTACAAATTTGAAGAGTCTGCTGGGGGACTATCTTGTTACTCCTGATGTGGTTGTTTCACGGACACCTTTGGCCGACTCGGAGCTAGACCGAACCGGAGAGCTGCTCAAAGGAGGTCGTCACGCCACGTTCACGCCTCTCAGGCAATCAAATAGCACCAGTATGATTCTCCATGCTAGCATTTCCTGTAAGTTGACAATGCGAAGCGACCGGGCGCAGAATGCCAGAACTGAAGCACTGAATCTGATAAGAAACCGAAAGGGCAACACTCCCCACATATCCGTCGTAACCGCTGAGCCTCTTCCTAGCCGAATTGCCTCCGTAGCTCTTGGGACCGGGGACATCGATTGCGTGTACCATTTCGCACTGCCCGAATTGCAGGCGGCGGTACAAGAAAAAGGAAATGAAACAGATCAAGAGCAGTTGGACATGATGATCAACGGCAGACGCCTCAGAGATATTTCCGACCTCCCTTTTGATCTGGCGATTTGAAGATTGGTCAGTAAGACCCGTGAGGTAGAACTCCTCTACCCTCTCATCAAATCTTTCAACTTCATGAATAGCGAATGGGACTGCAGATGTTTAACCGTCGATTGCCAGTTTGCTTCGGCGCTGAATTTCCGCTGTTCGTCTCTTTTCCGCTCCTTCATAAGTACGAGTATGCGGTCGTCTTCTCCGGCCTCTAGCCAGAAACCATGCCTGTTCTCGCAGTATTCGAGAACAAGGTCATACATCCTGTAATCGAACTGCCTCAAACTAGATTCACACACCGGGCAGCTGTACTTCGCCGGGGTGCTCGATAACATCAGTGAACCTTTTTCCTCTTCATCACTGAAGGCTTCGTTCTCAAGTTCATCCAGTTCGCTCATCGTAAACCACATTCCATGGTCATTAGAGCAGCTCTGGACGGCTATTCCGTGACGGAGCTGATTTGTCATCTCCGCTCCACACTCGGGGCATCTCATAGAAATCCTCTTTTCTAATGGTGTTGTGTCGAAAAAGGGCAGTGTCCAAAATTCAATTATCATTTCCTGAGAAAGTTCCTCTTTGACCGCAAAGTCCGCCGAGAGCAGCATTGGTCACTCTTAGTGAAAAGAACTTGGTGATTCTTCGTGGTCCCCGGGGGGCATTTCAAATCATATGGTAAAGAAAATCAAATAGGACACTACTCGAAAAAGCTAATCGTGGTCACGATAAAAGACAAGGAAGACATTAAGGCCGAATTGTTGAGATAATTGTCAGTGAAGATTCAATGAGATATCCTAATCTGAGTGATGTTCCTTTCGTGTTATTTTTCCGCTGAGCAGTTTTTTCTCGGAATCGGAATTTGTGAGCCCGAATGCGGTTGTGAACTCGATATCGGCCTCATCGGTTTTGCCAAGCCGTGAATAGATCTCGCCGAGAAGGCTATGGTACAGGTAATATGCCTCGAGTCTCGTTTTGTCTGGGATGGCATCCAATGCCGACAGCGCCGCTGCGGGTCCGCGCACGCGCATTACGGCCACGGCACGGTTCAGCGCATGGACAGGCGACGGGTAGTCCCGGCAGAGCCATTCATACAGCTCGAGAATCCGCTCCCACTTTGTCGTTTCATAGGTCTTAGCGGTGCAGTGTTCGAACGCGATCGCGGCTTCGATGTGATACCTGCTTACGCTATCCCCGAAGGCAGACTTTGCCATGTATTCGTTTCCGAGTGCGATGAGCTCCGAATTCCATTTGCTCCTGTCCTGGTACTGAAGGAGCACGATATCTCCAGCGGGCGAGACCCGTGTCGAATTACGAGAAAAGTGGAAACACATGAGCGCCATAAGAGCGAAAGTTTCCGGGATCTCAGTAAGCGGATTCTCACCGAGCATTTTGCAGAGCAGCATCGCCTCTTCCATTAAGTCTTCTCGGACTAGTTCTTCAGAATCGGTTGAATTGTAACCTTCGTTGAAGAGGAGATAAATAGAATTGAGAACTGCGTCGGTTCGTTCTTTGAGCTTCCCGGCCGGCGGGACATCAAAACGGATGTCGTTCTGTCTGAAGAACTGTTTCGTCCTGTAAAGCCGCTTCGAAATCGTGTCCTCCGATGTCACGAACGCCCTTGCAATTTCCTTCGTGCTGAAACCGCAGAGAGTTTTGAGTATGAGAGTGATCTGGTTCTCTTCGGGAATGCCTCGATGGCAGCAGGCGAACATCATTTTGAGCATGTCGTCCTTGATGAGATCTTCATCCCAGGTCTCCTCAATCCTTTCCTGAAGAGACGCTTCCCTATCGGGAATGGAACCCTCTTCGGAGGATGTGAAACGAACTGACTTCGCGTCGCGTCTGAGTATGTCGATCGCCCTGTTCTTAGCGGCCTGGTAAAGCCAGGCGGAAGGGTTATCGGGCACGCCTCTTAAAGCCCACACCTGGGCAGCCTGAAGCAGCGCATCTTGTACCACATCCTCCGCAAGTTCCAGGTTCTCCGTACCGAACGCTCGCGTCAGGACCGATACCATCTTTCCGGCTTCGTGACGGAAGAGATGATCGACAAGTTTGTCTACGTTATCGCGTTTTTCCATCGATTGCTTCAACGTACGCTGACCACTTCGAGCACCGGATAAATCCCAAGCACTGAATTCTAAACTCTAAACAAATTCTAAATCCCACGGACGAACACTCCAAACCGGGCGGTTAGATAACGTTGGTATTTTGTGTTTTGTCGTTTGAATTTGTTTGGGATTTAGAGTTTCAAGTTTAGGATTTCGCCGGTCGGCGATCAGTAGGTCATTACCTCTCTTACCTCAACACTACCGTCGCGCTCGAGTATCGGGCATTCCCTCGCGAACTCAACCGCCTCGTCAAGGCTCGCCGCCTTTATCACACAGAAGCTCGCGATCACTTCCTTTCCCTCGGCGAATGGTCCGTCGTTTACCTTCTTCTTCGTCCCGCTAACAACCTTTCCGGCTTTCGTCAACCGCTGACCTGGATTAAGCTTGCCATCTTTCAGGCGCTGTTCCAGCCACTTCTGCCATTTCATCGCTTCCTTCTGAAACTCCTCGGGAGAAAATTCGCTGTCGTCGAATTCTGCCTTGAACCTGAACAGGAGCATATAGTCCTTCATAATTCCTCCGTCTTTTTTTGTTTATGTCAACATGATGACGTTCAGACTCTCAGGAATTGGACAACGAGTCGAAGATGTCATAACTTAGGACCGTTTTGCTGACTCCCGTTTCTAGACTTGAAGTATTCTCTCGGCATGTCTTCCATCGTCGCGACTTCCCTTATCTCGACTATTCCTCCGGTGTCGAGAACCGGACAGCCGTTCGCGATCGCGATGGCCTCGTCGTAAGTGTCAGCTTTGCAAATCAGGTACCCTCCGAGGATCTCCTTTCCTTCCGCAAAGGGACCGTCCACGACGGTTCTTCCTTTCCCGACGACCTGTTTCCCAGTCGGGATCAGCGGCTGTGCCGCCACCACCTTCCCGGCTTTGCCGAGACGGGAAAGCCACGACTTCCACTGTTCCATGTTGGCTGAGAATTCCTCAGGCGACTGGTCAATGATACGCTCGAAACCGCCCCTGAACAAAAGTATGTACTCTTTCACTTTCGGCTCCTCTTTGCGTTTGCTTTCCCGTGCGCACCGGCTCCCTTCCCGAGATTGAACTGCAGGGCGAGATCGATCCAGAAGTCGAACTCCTTCTTCGTCTTCATTCCAGTCTCTTCGACCATGATCATATTCAACGACGTTTTCCGTTTCATCCTGAGCGGGGCGCATCCGTCGCGCCGCAGGACGGACTCCATCGAATCGGGACCGATACGGCACATCATCTCGTCGCCGCGCACTCCGAGGCACATCCTGCCTTTCACCATGAAAACAAGGAAGCCGAACATGTTCTTCTCTTCGACCTTCCCGTAACCCGCCAGTGCTCCTCTGATGCGGTTAGCTAGCGCCTCGTTGTAAGGCATAAACCCTCTGTTTAATTGGCCATGAAGGCTTTGAAATCTTCGGTATCGAAGTAAATGGATGACGACGCAAGCTCGTCGCCATTTACCGACAAAATCTCAACAACCTCCTTCGTCGAGGTGTTCCCCTTGGGAGAAAGGAGATTGTACTCGGCAATGATGCAAGCTTTCTCGCCTTCGCCGATAAACTCTTTGATCTTCACTCCGGTCACTGCCTGGAGAAATCCACCGGTGATTTCGACGTAGGACGCTCTGCCGCGGGTAGTCCGGCCGGGCATTGAAAATGCCATGTCGCCCGAGATCAGAGACTGCCAGTCGCCTTTCTTCGCGACGGCGTCGAAGTATTTTGCGATGACTTCCTTTGTGTTAGAGTCAGTCATTGTCCTTCTCCTTTTCTTCACGAAACCAGTTTCAGATTTCTGCCTTGCACGCAAATGCAGTGGACCCCGGCAAACAAATTACACGGAGATACACGGAGAGAAAAACATTTCTCAGTGGTACTGCCGCAGGGTACTGTGGACTGTGCTCCTCAGTGGAACTCCGTGAAATCTATCTCTCGAGTGGCGCTATCCGGCTTATTTCTTCTTTCTTATGTCACACAACATGTCTGAATGAATATTCAAACCGACGTTTGTCAGGTTGTAAATATGTTCGCTTGCGATGAGCCAGATTATCTCGCACAGCTCGCGTTCGGAGTAGTACTTTTTCATGCGAGCGAAGAGCTCCGGGTCGCCACGCTTGTTTTTCGTCAGCTCAGTCGCGTAGTCGAGAGCCGCCCGCTCCGCGTCGCTGAACAGCGGGTTGGTGCGGTAATCCTCCAGTGCATCGAACTTCGCGATGTTCATCGACTTGTGTATCACGGCGAACCTCGTCGCGTCCATGCAGAATAGACAGACGTTGATCCTCGCGACCTGCTCGCGGATAAGCATCGCGGTTTCCTGCGGCAGCTTAAGCTTGCCGTCGAGCCTCCCCACTTTGGTGTAGAACAACCCGAACGCATTCGGCAGCCGAGCTGAGTGAACTGCCAGCGGTGTCATTACTTTTCCGAACTGCTTCTTCAGGAAGAAGTACACCAGTTTCATCAAAAGCGATTTCGGCTTTTCGATAGGTGGAAGGAAGGGCCCAGCCGTGTCAGCAGCAGCCGATTCTGTGTATGCCAGTTGCGAACTCATGTTTCGCTCCTCATTTTAGTATTTCTTGCACCGCCGAAACCATTATTTCCGGTATCAGCTTCAATCTATAGACGATCAGGGGGAAGAAAATTGGACAGGCAGGAGGCAGGGAATTACACGGAGAACAACGGAGGAAGAATACAGAGATCCACGGAGAGAAGAACAAATTCTCTGTGTCCCTCTGTGATCCTCTGTGGAACTCTGTGAAATGTTAGTATCTTCGCTCGGCCTCCCTGCCAGGCAGGCACCGACAATATTACACAGTCCGAAGGACCCTTCGGGAGGTCCACGGAGGAACAAAAGAGAGATCCACGAAGAAAAGAGTAGACGTTGTGCTTATCTCTGCGAAATGTTTAAAGGCACGCGGCCTGCAGGTCGATGGATGAGCCGGTTAATGGTGGGTGAACTTGCTGTCTGCTGCAATTTCAATTTATCAATTAAGTCTCATTTGCCTTTCGCAGATTCAGCCGCACGGCATCGAGAATAATTGCCTTCAGCGCCGCCTCATCCACCTTAGCATCTTCATAGAAGTCGATGGCGCGAACCGACTTGCTGTCGAGCCGGGTATTGAAGAGTTTCTTCGGATCTTTGATTTGAGCGCCTTTCGGGAACGTCAGCCTCACGGCGTTCTTGAGCGTATCTGCTACGCATAATATTCCTTCGTGAGACCAGACAGGGACTCCGCTTGGCTTGGAAGGCTTCTTCCATTTCACTTCTTCAACCAGGTCAGCATCGGCTTTCCGGATAATTTTTCGCAGCTGCGACAATTTCTTCCCCCGCCAGTCACCAGGTTCATTGATGATATCGTCTATCTGTTGAGATGCAGATTTCATTGCCGACTCACCTCCTTCTTCACAACATTCTCCTTTGGATTGCTTCCGAAAATCTTAGTAAAAGCTCCAACTTCCCAAAACCAAGCTCCAGACAATTGTTAAAGAACTAATATCCAACTCCAAAAGATAAGGGGTTTGTCTGTTGGCTTTTTAGCTATTAGTTCTTGCTTGGAACTTGTGAATTGGAAGTTGGAACTTCTCAACCGGCAATTTATAAAAGCACTTTCTTCACGACTTCGATACAGGCCAACGCTTGTACGCCACGAACGCGAGAAGTATCGCCGGGAGCACACCCCATAGAATACCGGGGAATCCGGTGTATTGAATGTACAGGGCAAGACCTGACAGTGAAAGCAAGCCTAAGAGGGAGGCCGCGATAGAGTTCAACTTACGAACCTTCGTCCGGGGCAGGATCAAACCTATCGCAAGCAAAACCTGCAGCAAGCCGATGGCTATCCAGAGAGGTTTCGGCAAATCGTTCAGCGCCCACCCGTTCGCGATCTTTCCATAATTGCTTACCACGTAGATTCCGCCCACCGCTTCCCAAATTGCCAGCAGGATTTGAAGAACCCATAGCAGGATATTCATGCTTTTTCCCCAACAGCTTTCTTCACGAGCAAGGTGATCCTGGCCTCGTCTCTCGAAGTCAACTCCGGCAAAGCATAGGCGACCGGCCACATGCTGCCCTCATCGAGTATAGCTGAGTCGTTGAAGCCGAACATCGCGTACCTCTCCTTGAACTTCATACGGTCGCGGAAGTAACAAATGATCTTTCCGTCCTGGTTTGCGTAAGCGGGCATGCCGTACCATGTTTTCGGGGATAAGCCGACGCCTTTGACGACGGCGTGGAGTCGCTTCGCCATGGTACGGTCCGGTTCCCGCATTTTGCCGATCGCCTCGAGCGCGGCCTTTTCACCTTCGGCTTTTTCTGCCTCAGCCTTAAGTTCACGGGCACGGGCTTTCATCGCAGCTTTCTCCTCGTCCGTGAATCCGCCTGACTTCTTACTGGTCGACTTCTGCGTTTCCTTTTTCGTGCTCATGGGCATCTCCTTTTGTTCGATGTTCCGGATAATGTGACAATATATTTATCTGCGGGATTAATTTCACAATCGGTTCGACCGATGAATCCATCTTCGGACAAAAACAAGCGCCCGTCCGACTTCGGTCCCGTCCTTGGCTCTCGTCATAACGACGAACAACGGGTGGGAATTGGGACAACGTATTCCGTCAGATTCCCATGTGCCTTCGCGCAATTTCCTTTCGGACACATTTAAATGAATTTTCCCGCATTCTGGCGTTGTAGGCGATTCATTAGCATATTAAATGGAGTTGAACAGCTAACCGAAACCCGTATTTTGGCGGGAATGAAGACGACAACTTAAATAGAAATTGAAAATGAAAGCGGCATTACTTGTAGCGCCCGGGAAATTTGAGATCAGGCAGCTGCCCGAGCCGAAAATCGAGAACGAGACCGACGTGCTTATCAGGGTGAAAACTGTCGGAGTGTGCGGATCGGACATGCATTATTTTACGACGGGCCGCATAGGCTCGCAGGTGGTGAAGTATCCCTTCACCGTCGGTCACGAGGCCGCGGGAGTCGTAGAAGGAATCGGAAAGGGTGTCACTCACGTCAAGCCGGGACAGAGAATCGCAATTGAGCCGGCGGTGTCGTGCGGGAAGTGCGACCAATGTAAATCGGGGAGGGAGAACACCTGCCGGAAGCTTCGATTCCTCGGCGCACCGCAGCAGCTTGATGGAGCGCAATGCGAGTACATCGTCATGCCGCAGGAGAACTGTTTCCCGATATCCGACGGTATGACATTCGAGGAGGCGACACTTTGCGAGCCGCTCGCGATTGCGGTGTACGCGGTCGAGAGGTCGCCAATCGCGGACGGGATGAGCGCGGCGATACTTGGGGTCGGCCCTATCGGAATGTCGGTGTTCCATGTCCTCAGGACGACGAATGTGGGGAATGTGTTCGTCACCGACAAGCTGGACACGCGGCTTGAAGCGGCAAAGAAGCTGAACCCGAAGTGGGCGGGCAATCCGAACCGCGTCGACGTCGTGAAGGAAATTTCGAAAGTCGAGCCGCTACAGATGGACGTCGTCTACGAATGCAGCGGAGACCAGGCAGCGGCCTCTCAGGCGGCGGAGCTGTTGAAGCCGGGAGGTACGCTTATGATTGTCGGAATTCCCGAGGTGGATGAGATATCATTTCCGATACATGAGCTTCGGCGCAAAGAGATTACCATCGTGAATGTCCGCCGGCAGAACAATTGCACTCAGAAGGCGATTGACCTCGTCGCATCAAAAAGGATTAAAGTTGATTCCCTTGTCACGCATCGCTTCCCCCTCGAAGATACCTCGAAGGCTTTCGATCTCGTCGCAAACTACGGGGAAGGAGTTATGAAAACGATGATCTACATAGAGTGATATCGGCTTCATAACTAATCCGAATACTACGGCCTTTTTTTTCAGATTAGCCGCGCTGATTTCCCGCCCAACCGAATCTTTCCAGCTCCGTTGAGAAGCTAAACCTGACCTTGTCATTGCGGTCCTCCTCAGGACCCGCTTTACTTGGACAGCGAGTCGAAGTCCTCCTCTGAAAGTTCGATCTTCGAGGCGTCGATATTCTCGTGCAGATGCCGAAGCGAGCTTGTCCCGGGGATTACAACCATGTTGGGGGAGCGCTTGAGCAGCCATGCTAATGCGATCTGAGCAACTGTTGCCTGATACTTCTTAGCGATCACACCGATCTTGTCCTTCATCTTGTCCGGGCCCGACGCGAGCGGGAACCACGGTATGAATGCAATGTTGTTCTTTGCTGTGAAGTCGACAACATCTTCCCATTTCCGGTTCGCAAGATTGTAAAGGTTCTGCACCGATACGATTGGAAGGACTTTTTGCGCACGCTCTATGTCTTGAACGCCCACCTCGGACAGGCCGACAAACTTTATCTTGCCCGCTTTGGCGGCTTCGGCGACGGGACCGAGCGTTTCTTCTACCGGCACTTTCGGATCTATACGATGGAGCTGCCACAGGTCTATCGTGTCGCGTTTCAGACGCTTCAGACTCCCCTCGATGCATCCTTTGATGTAGTCGGGGCGTCCGTTAGGTGTCCACTGGCCAGGCCCGGGGCGCTCGAGACCGCCTTTCGTAGCCAGAACAAATTTCTCATAATGTGGACTTAGTGCTTCCTGTATCAGGACTTCACAAGTGTGCGGTCCGTAAGAGTCCGCCGTATCGATAAAGTTTACGCCAGCCCTCACCGCGGCATTCAATACTTCTTTTGCGGTTGCCCTGTCCGGAGCATCTCCCCAAACACCCTTGCCGGTCAGTTGCATCGCGCCGTATCCCATGCGGTTGATTTCAATCTTCCCCGCAAGCGCAAAAGTCGACAAGAAATCTGCGGATGTCTTCGAATTTTCCATAGTGCTTAATCCCATTTCTGTATTTCGATTATGTTTCCGTCCGGATCGGACGCATACGTGAACGTAAGGCGCCCGACACCGGCAACTTCATGCGTAACGACTTCTCCCAGCCGTGACCCGCCGTGCGATACGACGGTATCGAGAGTCTTCCTGACGTCGTCGACACGAAACGCGATGTGACCGAACCCAAGCCTGTTTGCGGCCGGTGTTCCCGAGCTTCCAAGCATTTCAGAATACGAATATATCTCCAGCGTCGGACCACTCTCCCCGCAGCCGGGAAGTCTCAAATGAATACCTTCTAGATGCGCGGCCTTTACGCCCGTCCCCTTCTCCAACCACCCACCGGACAGATTCCTCGCGGGAGGGACCGGCTTGCATTCGAATACTTTTACATAGAAGTCCGCGAGTCTGTGCCAGTTTGCGCTTATTATGTTAGTGTGTGAAAAGACTGCCGGCATATCTTCATTCCTGTTTCGTGTCGAAACACTTACTTTGAAAAATATAACCGCATGTTGCCGCTCTTTCAATCGACCGTTATTTCACGACAACAAGCTTCCTTGTTTCAGTGAGACCACCTGCCCGAAGGGAATAGAAATAGACGCCGCTGGGAAGGTTTGCCGCGTCGAACATTACCAAATGTTCCCCTTGAGCCTGCCTTCCGTCGACCAGTGTCCTGACTTTCCTCCCCAATACATCGTAAACCCCTAGGCTGACATCACTGGCAACTGAAAGCCGATATCTGATGGCGGTAGTCGGGTTGAACGGGTTAGGATAGTTCTGCCCGAGCACGAAAGTGCGCTTCTCGCGCTTCTGAGCAACAGTTGACGATGAGGTCGCGAGACGCTTGACGTGCAGTGCAGGATCTCCAAGAAGTGTCTGCCTCTGGTATAGCTGCCACCACCATTCGGGCATCGCCGATTCGTATGCTTGCCCAAGAGTCTCGTCGGGATTTGCCATCAACGATTGAAATATCGAGACATAGAAGAAGATGGGAGTGTACTCGTCCGTCAGTCCCTCCGAAGAGATGACCGCTACTGCACCGCCTCCTTCGTGCGCCATCAACATCGTCGGAATAGAATTTCCGTCAGGCGAATCGTATGTAAGATCACACCCGCCGAGTAGGCAGATGGGAAGGCGGTTCCCGTTGTCGAGTGAATCGATGCTCTGCACCGTGAAGTAGCGGGACGCGGAGAGAGTAACGGCGCTCGCGTGTCCGGAATAGGTCACCAATGCAGCGCCCTGGCTCCACAAGTCTATGAATTGACCGGGCTGCAAATGAGAAGATGAGCCGTTCCTGACATCGACAGATATCGTGTCGGTCCACAAAGTGTCGGCGTACTTCCGGACGATGTTCCTATCGCTCTCGAAGTCGGTGCCGCCGGTCTGATCGAAGTCAGCAAGTGAAATTGCTCGTCTGCACCAGGGCCCGGGCGATTCACTTTCGTAAGCTATGATTTTCTGGACCATAATCTCGAGGCTAGTAGAATCCCATGCGGGAAGCCTCCCTATGCACGCGTCGACCCACATCGTGCCGTTGGAGTTGAATACGTTCACAAACCATTGATCGATCATCAGGAGAGTATCTACGTCCGAATCATAATCCGTCGCGAGGGTTTCTTGCTCCGGATGGGAGGGGATGACATTCACGTTTCCGGCAAGGACAAAGTATTGCGGTTTCGGCGCGCTCCAGTTATTGACGGCATATTGAATAGAATTTTTGATGGCAGTGTCTGGGGAAACTCCTACACCGAACTGTGCCATGATGGTGTCTATGTTCACCACCTTTGTCACGAAGCCGTCTTTCTCGCGGCGGAACTGTGCGAGCCTGTTAACGATTGGAAGATAAGCTGTGGGCGCAATGATGATGTAATCCGCTCGGTTTGATGCATCTTTGAGGTTGTCCGCAATACCTTCGGCTGCGGAAGAGAGCAATAGATATATTATGAATAACATTGTATCCCGTCCCACCGTTTTTCTCATCGTTCACCTCATTGCGGGTTCAAACTGTGACGCGATCATTCGGTCCAGCCATGCCTGTCGCATGGGCCTTATGCACGTGATCGTGCAAAGATTTCGATGATAAGTCTATTTCAACGAAGGCTTGGCCAGGTGATGAGGTTTGAGTGCTTTGCGAGAAGCACGTCGAAACACGTGACGATTAATGGTCCGTTTGCAGTAGGTCCGCCAAACTTCGGATTACCCTGTGACAATTGTCGAGAAATTTACCCGACATGGAGCGAATTTTCCAGCAGGTTCTGCAATTTTGATTTTAGTCCGAAAGATACTTATACGAGAACTTAAGCGGGTGCTTACAGGCCAAACCGTGTCACAATCACGGGCTAAATTTCCTGTCAATCTAGCTGCGCGGCGCCGGAAAGCTCCCTATTTGCTTGCGCACGATAAGTCCATTTTTAGTAACTTGTGTTCGAGCGGCAGCGATATCAGGGATCAAGGACTAAAGGAGAAGCCGCGACGCTTTAGAGCAAAGTGCGAGGATGAGAAAGGTAATCCTGAATCTTGCGGTAAGTCTAGACGGTTTCATCGAGGGACCGATGGGGGAATATGACTGGTGCTTCACGGACCAGGACTATGGAATGACGGAATTCCTGAGCAAGGTCGATGCGGTCTTCTTTGGCAGGAAGAGTTATGAACTCGTTTGTCCGATGGGTCCGAATGCCTACCCGAATCTTGCGAGGTACGTTTTCTCCAAAACACTCAGGAGTGCAGAAGGCGCGGTGATCATCGGCAGAAATGTCAAGGCTAACGTGGAGACGCTCAAACGGAAGAAGGGGAAGGACATCTGGCTGTTCGGGGGTGCAGAGCTGACTAACAGCCTTATTACATTGAATCTCGTCGACGAGGCGCTTCTTTCGGTGCACCCTGTGGTCTTGGGCGGAGGCAAGCGGCTGTTTAGCGAATCGGAGAAGAGAGTAAGGTTGAAGCTTGTAGGAACGAAATCATATTCAACGGGGCTGGTACAGCTTTCTTATAGAATCAAGAAAAGTAAATGAAATCTTAACCGGTTGGAAAGGAAACCCATGGAGATGAAGACTACTGCCGCATCTTTCAATCTCAGGAATCTTCGGCGAGTATTCGCTTTCAACATTATCCTTTCGGTCGTCACTACCTTCGCCGCCATCAGTGCTTCGGCCCAGAGCGACAGGGATACGCCCGGCGCATATGCTTGGGTCGACGGCGCGCATCTATGGTTCCAGATCAGCGGGCACGGAGATCCGGTGGTGGTGATTCCGGGCGGGCCGGGCGACTCTCATCTTTACCTCACTCCGTGGTTCGACGAGCTTGCAGAACACCACAAGCTCATATACTACGACCCATTCGGCTGCGGCAGGTCGGACAGGGCTTCCAACGAGAACGAATATTCATTTGAACGCAACGTGAAGGATCTTGAGGGGTTGCGCATCGACCTCGGCATCGAGAAGTGGACGGTGATAGGACACTCATATGGCGGCATGGTGGCACAGGCCTATGCGCTGAAGTATCCAAACTCTGTCAGCAAGCTTATCCTTTCGAATACATTTTACGATGGAGAGATGTGGCAAGAGAACGACGACAACTCGAACTACGAGATCAAGAACCAGTATCCCGGTATATGGGAGAAGCTTATGGCGCTGCGTAACCAGGGGCTGGTCTCCAGCTCGCCCGAATGCATGAAGCTTTATGATGAAGTCCCGGCAGGACTCCTATACTATTACAACGCCGCTGACGCGGACAAAGTTAGGAACGACTCTTCGAGTTTCAATCCTCAGGTCTATTACCGGATTGTCGGAACGGACGGCGACTTTCTTATCGGCGGAGACATCGCGAAACTTGATTTCCGGACAGAGCTGAAAAATCTCAAGATGCCGGTTCTGATATTGGCCGGGAGGTTCGACCGCATAGCCGTTCCGAGGTTCGCCGACAAGTTCAAAGAGTACTGCCCTCAGGCAAAGTTCATAATGTTCGAGAAGAGCGGACATTTGCCGTTCATAGAGGAGACGAAGAAATACTTCGATGTGATAGAGGACTTCATGAAAGAGGGGAAATAACGTTCTTCTTTACTGAAACTTACCTGACGCTGGCAACTGCGACTCAATTCTGAGATAAGTCGTAATCTGGCCTACAATAATTTTCCCACCTGTTCGTTATAATTACCAGAAGCCAGGAAACATTTGACAGCCGCTACTTCGAAGCAGATAGAAGACACTATTGAAAAAGAGAGAGGCAAACTCCTCTCCTTCATCAGGCGAAATGTGCCTTCGAAAGAAGAAGCGGAAGACATATTCCAGGATGTTCTTTTGCAGTTTGCCAGCTCCTTCGAGAGCATCGAGTTTATGGACCGCGTGTCTGCATGGCTGATGCGCGTCGCGAAAAACAGGATAATCGACTCCCGAAGGAAGAAGAAACCGCAGGCTTTCAGAGATATCAGGATCAGGGTGCCGGGAGATGAAGAAGGAAATTCGCTTTCGATGGAAGACATGATCCCTGACCTCAGCGGGCTTCCGGACAAGGTCTACTGGCAGAACCAGTTCTGGGACGAGATCGAAGACGCGCTCAACGATTTGCCGGGCGAGCAGCGTGACGTATTCGAGATGACCGAGTTCGAAGGAATGAGTTTCAAGGAAATTGCGGAAATAAAACAGGAGCCTATCAACACGCTGATATCGCGGAAACGATACGCGGTCCTGTTTCTTAGAAAACGTTTGAAAATTTTATACGAGGAGTTAAAAGAAAATGTGTAGCATGCATAATCATGAGTTCAAGCACAAAAGGAGGTGGTGGTTCGTTTTCGGGCTGCCTTTCATGCTGGCTTTCCTGGCGCTCGCCGGTCTGGTCCTCATGCTTTTGTGGAACGCGCTTCTCCCCTCGATATTCGGGCTGAAGGCAATCGGATACTGGCAGGCGCTGGGTTTGCTGATACTGGCAAGACTTCTCTTCGGCAGCTTCGGCAGAGGACCGCGGACGTATTTTTCCCGCCGCCGTCAATGGGAGCGCTGGAAGGAATGGCACAAGGAGCACCGGGATTTCCATCCACATGGCGACCGGGACG
>JAJYRM010000161.1 GCA_021794075.1 Bacteroidota bacterium
GGCATACTCGGTTGTCTCAGGATAACCCCTTTCGACGTTTACACGCGCGGCGTCCGAATGCCAATGGCGGGCATAGCGGCGGTTGCAGTGCAGCCGGAGGCGAGGCGGCGCGGGATCGCGGACGCGCTTATGGGAGAAGCCCTGAAGAAAATGTACGATATGGATTTCCCGATATCGATGCTCTTTCCTTTCAGGCACCGGTTCTATAAAAAATACGGTTATGCCCATGTGGGCAACATGATGTTATACGATCTTTCTCCAGCAGACATTATTCCGTTCCCGGAACGCTCGACCGTCAGATCCTTCGTGAAGTCCGACCGGAGCAGAGTGAAAAGGATACTCGAGCAGGAGGTGCAGAGCCGGGGGTGTTTTACTCCGCTGCGAAACGATGCCTTCTGGGATCTCGTAGTCCTTCCGAAGTTCAAAGACGCTTATGTTTACGACGACGGCGAGGCAAGAGGTTATCTTGCTTTTGAGCTTTACAAGGAAGCAGCAGCGGCACCGGGGGCATTCAGTGAGCCTGTCATCAACATAAAGGAATTCGTCGGTCTGAATGCCGCGGCGCATCGCGGGCTCTGGGGTTTTCTTTCAGCGATGGGGGAACAGGTGGCAAGAATAAGATTTCTCGGACCGGCGGATTATCCACTGCATCTTTTCCTTAAAGAACCGAGGGAGAGAGATTACCGCAGAGTCTTCTTCGAATACAAGTCTTTCTCTACCGTCGCGCCCGGGTTCATGTTGAGGGTCATAAACGTCCGGGACGCGCTTTCACGTCTTCGGCACAGCATAGAATCTCCTTCCGATTTTGTCGTGAAAGTGACGGACGGAAGCCTTCCCCAGAATTCGCGTCTTTTGAATATTCACATTCATAACGGCGAGACAATCGTCGACGATACGCGACGCCCCGCGCAGTTTGAGGCCGACATAGAGATCTTTTCGCAAGTTTATTCGGGGTTTCTCAAGCCCAGCGATGCCGTCAAATATGGTTTCGCGACCGGGGACCCTTCGATTCTTCCCACGTTCGATGAACTTTTCACGGCCCCTTCTCCGTTCATATATCAGTTCGACATTTTTTAAACTTAGAGAGGTAAGAATGAATTCAGCGTTAGTCCTTTTGTTGAGCGCTTTTTTGTTAACATCCGGAGGAGCGAATATGAGCCAGCCTCAGAACGGAGATTTGAAGTGGACAAATTTCACGGAGGGTTTGAAAGAAGCTTCCGCGACAAATAAGAAGGTTCTCGTCGACGTTTACACGGACTGGTGCGGCTGGTGCAAGAAGATGGAGCATGATACATACTCCAACAAGGAAATCGAGAACTATCTCCGCGAGAACTACGTGCTGGTGAGATTGAACGCTGAGAGCAACCGGGAAGAATCGGTAGACACCATGCACGTTACGGACGCGCAGCTTGCTTCCGCATTTGGCGTGAACGGTTACCCCACAACGATTTTTCTGACGCATGACGGACAGCCGATCACCGCGGCGCCTGGCTACATGGGGCCTCAGGAATTTATCAACGTGTTGAAGTATATTAACGGTGATTATTATAAGAAGATGAAGTTTCAGGATTATCTGAAATCGCAGGGGGTCTCAGAGAAGTAGGATTCCCGCTAGGCGTTCTGAAAGAGTTCAACATGCGAGCGCCGGTAATCATCCGTGGAGGAGAAAGTCCGGACTCCCAATTTTGGGCGTTGAACTCGGCAGGCCGTCAGATTCATCCACCGCTCGGAAGCTGGAATTGCCCCGCCTCCGATAGAAGGGGAACCGCGTGAATTCCTCGTGAAACTTGTAGGGGCGGTGCGATCCGGCTTTGCTAAACTTGTAAGTTTTCTTGTAGTTATAGATTTAACGTTAAAAAAAGTCGTGGGCTGTTTAAACATTCGCGGGCGATTTCCCGCTATTCATGTGGCATGGTGCATATCAACCTTTTGGGCTGAGGCGCGTCCATTGTGAAGTTCCAAACTACCATTAAACACAATTATACGATCGATGGAAGACAAGAATAGACTGATACTTCTAGACATACTCCGCGCTCTTGGGGTGACGTTGATGATCGAAGGGCATACTATTGACGCGGTGATGAGTCCCGTTTATAAGGATGGGGCGAGCGCCCTTTTCCAGTTCTGGACATTCTTTCGAGGCCTGACCGCGCCGTTCTTTTTCTTTTCCGCGGGGCTCGCGTTCGTAATTGCGACCGTGAAGCACAAGGGAGGGCTCTTGACAGTCACGGGCAAAGCAAAGAAGAGAAGACTGAGGAGGATCGGCACGCTCCTGCTTATCGGCTACGGGCTTCACATGCCTCTTCAGATGCTTTACGCTCCATCTGAAGTTTCGCAGGAAGGGTGGAAGATATTCTACGTCGCGGATGCGCTCCAGATAATCTCTCTTTCGCTTCTGGTCATACTAGTGATCGCGCTGGTTTCGAAAAGCCATAGAGCTCTCCTTCGCTCGTATGTGGTTGCCGCCGTTCTTTCGCTCGCGATTGCGCCGATAACCGAGCCGATTCAATGGGAGAAGTTCATGCATCCGGCGATCTATCCGTACCTGACATACCGGGCCGGATCATATTTTACATTCTTCCCGTTCTCGGCGTTCCTGTTTGCGGGTGCGGCGTTCGGGGCGGCCGCCATCGGCCTCCCGGCCGAAACCAGAGCCCGGGTTCTCACGAGAAGTTTTGCAAAAGCATCGCTGGCCGCCCTCGTGCTTTCCGCGGGTTTCTACTTTGCGCAGATCAGGTACGTCTCGCCGTACGTGGACTACTGGCGCGCCCTTCCTGCGATCAACCTCCTCCGCTTCGGCATCGTGGCGATGGTCGCGTCCGGGGTCGGGTATGTAAGCATGCGGTCATTTCGTTTCCCGCGAATCCTTCCCGCGATCGGGAAGAGTTCACTGACGGTATACATTGTCCATCTTGCGATCGTTTACGGTTCCCCTTTCAACGAGGGGCTCGCACAGCTTATACCGGGCGGAGTTCATCCCATAGTCGCCGTGCTTATCGCGGCGGCTGTCATGTCGCTGATGTTCGGTATGGTTTACGGGATGGAGGCGTACAGGGCGAGGAGGAGGAGAATACCCGCCGTCTCGGTCGGGGAGATAGCAAAGTGACAGTGACGGATTGACTTATCGGTCTTCATGTAATAATTCTATGCACAAATCAAGATGGAACCCCTCGCAGGGGAGAAACAGCTCCCGCTTTGTGGGATTCGATGAGGGCGAAGGAATAGAATAGGATTCCGGTTGAAGGCCGCCTTCTACTTTGCCATTGCACAAGCAGAAGGCGACCTTCAGCAAGCAGTGTTCGTGAAATCTCACCCCATAGCTATCTGCCTCCGAGCCCCTGCCTTGCCGGATTGCTTCGCCCGCTACGCGGTCTCGCAATGACAGAAGAGGAGCTTGCGTCCCACAATGGAGCGTCATTGCGAGCACATCCCTCGAATCCGGAATGGCGACTTGGCGATCTCTTTCTGTAAAGTCCTACTCGCCCGACGCTGTGCAAGAGTTGAACTCCTGTACAGATCTTATTTCGACAGTTGAACTGTCGAAGAGCCGGAGCGAAAGTTGAGTAAGAAGTCGGAAGAGAAATACAAATACACGGAAGAGAATCACCGTATCCCTTAGCTTACCGACGACGAATCAGGCGACCCGTCCAAGAACATTTGAACAATGTCTGGAAGGCGCCGTTTAAACAGTTCCGCAAGCTTGCGATTCATTGGAAAGGGAGGATACGGAGATGAGATACAGAAGAACAATAGTACTAGTCATTACAATGCTGACCTTTGTAACGGCAGTCCAAAGTCGGGCACAGGTTTCCCTTTATCCCCAGGCGTCGGCCGAGACAAATGCAATGGGCGGTGCAGGCGTGTCTTTCATCTCAGATAACGCTCTGGCGACAATTGCTAATCCGGCAGAGCTCGGGCTATTTAGTTTGCACGGGATACTGAGTGCGAGTTATATGCCGGAGATACCAGGAAAGCTAAATGCTTCCGCGGTAGATGTCGGTCTGAACTTGGGCGAATTCCTGCGCGGCTTACCCTTCAAGATGAGCTTGGGGGTCGGTTACTCTAATCCGAGATATTCATACCCGGCTACAGTGGGCGAGAATTTCACTAACAGTGTTGAGACGGATGTGGCAAACACCCTGACGATTGGAATAGGACTTGACTATCTGGTAAGACTTGGGTTGGGGTATAATCTAAAATGGGTGACCACAAAAGGGGGTCCCCGGGTGTCCCGTCCGACGAATAGACTACCGTTTTCAGAAAATTGGAGTTGGAGAAAGGATAGGAAGAATGAATTCCTTGACAAACCATATCAAGCAGTATCGACTCATGGGGTGATTTGCGCCAACGATCAGAGCGATATATATTAATTGGTATATATCAAGGAGCAGACATTGGATACCGCAAAACTGTTTGAAAACGGGAGGAGTCAGGCTGTCAGACTTCCTAAGGCTTACAGAATGAAAGGCAAGGAGGTAAGCATAACCAGGGTCGGGGACGCCGTAATATTACTTCCTCGAAAGAAGAAATGGGATTCCCTTTTCGAAAGCCTGGAAGAATTCTCCGATGATTTCATGAATGAACGGGTACAGCCCCCTCTTGAGAAGAGGACGGACCTTTTCGGATGAAGTACGTCCTGGACACAAACATTTGCATCTACATTATCAAGAATAATCCTCCGGCGGTGCAGAAACGGTTTTCGAAAGAGCGACCGGGTGACGTCGCTATTTCAAGCATAACTGTGGCTGAGCTTTTCTACGGGGCGGAAAAGAGTTCGCAGCTCGACAGGAACATAATCTCTATTCAGAAATTTCTCCAGCCGTTGATCACTCTGCCATTCACTGAAGAAGCTGCCGCGGCTTATGGCAAGATCCGGGTCCAATTGGAAAGGAGAGGGGAACCGATCGGCGCAATGGATCTCCTCATCGCTTCCCAGGCGCTAACTCATGATCTGATTCTTGTTACAAACAATGTCCGTGAATTTCAAAGAATAGATTCGCTTCACATCGAGAACTGGGCAACCGGGTAACTGACAGAACTCGCTCGATTTCTTGGGACCAATTAGTCTGTGCGCTTCCTTCCACTTGTGAATAACCTCTTATTGGTATACCCCCGAAGCTGTGCAAGAGTTGAACTCCTGCACAGATCTTATTTCGAAAGTTGAACTGTCGAAGAGCCGGGAGTGTAACTAGACGCGTCTCAAAACAAGTCCCAGTCAGTTGGGCTCGACCCATCGGGATTCGCTGTTATCTGCCGTCCGATTCATCGGATGGCTGCTTTTGTGACAGCATCAGCACACCGTGATCGCTTGTCTCACTTCCGCACAGTAAGTGTATCAAATGCGAACAGCCAAAAGAAGTAGCCGCGCAATCGGAGTATATTATGGCAGAAGCCTCTTGGCACGCTTAATGAAGCGTTACCTTGCAGTTGTGGACCCCGGATGGATAAGCCTAATGACCACCCGGATGGACATTGAAGTGACGATTTCAGACGACACGGATGTAGGGGTGTGGGAATGATCTAATTTACCATTCTGGGACAACAAGATGCGCTCATGGGAGGGATGATGAACAAAGGCACACGGATAACGGAACAAGAACGATAAAGGAGATAGAGAGAATATGAAATATGTTCTACCTGTGCTCATAGGCCTGCTTGCATTATCGGGTATGGACTGCCGTAAGAACCCTGTGGGTCCGCCTTCGGGAGCGGACACGACAAGTAACAGCTTCACATTTCAGACATACACGTTCGGAGCGGCGAATGCGGGAAGCAGCTACCTACAGGACGTAGCCGTAATAAACGACACGGACGCATGGGCAGTAGGGACTGTCTATCTCGACTCGGCGGACGGGGCGCCCGACCCCTTCCCGTACAATGCGGTGCATTGGGATGGAACCAATTGGACGCCAGAGCAGATTCGTGTGCCATTCAGGGGGAACACTATAATCCCTCCTCTGTACGGAGCCTTTGCGTTCTCTCCAACAGAAGTATGGTTGTGTGGGGATGTGGCACTTTACGGAAATGGGACGACGTGGACGACATACGATGTCCGGCTTCTCACGGGATATGATTCTCTTTTCGTTACCAAATGCTGGGGGACGAATCCGTCGAACATGTACTTCTGCGGAATGAACGGCAGTTTAGTTCACTACGTCTCCGGCAGCTGGACAAAGATCACGAGCGGCACGGACCTGAGCTTTGACGACATATACGGATCGGGGGATGAGATACTGGCGGTGGCATATGACGCAGCGGAGATACACGGTTACAGCGGTGCGCTATACAGTATCAGCGGAAATACGGCAACGGAGCTTTCGATATATCCTCTTCAACTGCCCTCGGCCCTGTACGGAGTCTGGTTCGTGCCGAATCAGCGTTACTACCTAGTCGGAGAGGGAGTTTACGAGAAGAGTTCTCTGTCGGACAGTACGTGGACCACGCTGCCTATAACGGGAGCTGCGACGACGGGAGTGAGAGGAAACGGAACTAACGATGTATACGTGGTATCGTCGACCGGCGACTTCCTCCACTGGAACGGGGAGAGATGGAAGAGTTTCAGAGCTGAGACTGGTCTCAGCGGCGGAGGTTATTCGATGGTAGGAGTGAATGGAAAATTGGTGATAGCGGTAGGCTCGACGAATTCGGGAATAACCCAGGCTGCTATTACTGTGGCCAGGAGGAACTGAAAGAAGAATGACGAAGGAGAGAAGTATGAAATATATACTACCGGTACTGATAGTCTTGCTTGCGTTGTCGGGTATGGACTGCCGGAAGAACCCAGTTGGTCCGCCTTCGGGAGCGGACACGACGAGTAACAGCTTCACATTTCAGACATACACGTTCGGAGCGGCGAATGCGGGATACAACCGAAGCCTGGGCTATCGTGGCCACCATCCCCAATCAAACCTGTCATCGCGAGTCAGTCCGTTCATAACATGAACGGACTGGCGTGACGATCCCCTTGTGGGAAGGCCCTCGCCACATCGAAAGTGTCCCCCGATTCAAAAGGATGCCGGACGGCGGAAGCAATCTCACCCCATGCCTTGACTTTCTGAAGGGGGGGGGCATATAATCCAGCCATCATTGGCAGCCCCGGATTACGTCCGGATGATTAGGGGAAGCCGTGGAGCGATGAGACAAGCGGAGCGTTGGTTTCGAGGGAAGAGAGAGGAGAGCGAAAGATGTATGAGAGTTCGGAAGAGAAACCCAAATACACGGA